>NZ_JBFSRM010000005.1:133394-240117 GCF_041465805.1 Vibrio sp. 10N.239.311.G01 | reverse complement strand
CTGCGACCCCATCATTATGAGTGATGTGCTCTAACCAACTGAGCTAAGTAGCCATCTGAGAGCGAGACAATATAATATAATCTTGCTTTCAATGCCATTATCTTTTTAAAGATAATTACACTTTAAATTGTGGCTGGGCTACCTGGATTCGAACCAGGGAATGCCGGCATCAAAAGCCGGTGCCTTACCGCTTGGCGATAGCCCAACAATGATATCTTAAAGATATCTCAATATGGTGCGGTCGGAGAGACTTGAACTCTCACACCTCTCGGCGCCAGAACCTAAATCTGGTGCGTCTACCAATTCCGCCACGACCGCGTTATTTCCTAAAAACTCTTTGTTACTAAAGACAAACTTTAATATCAAATAGAGTGCTTAGGAAATGGTGGCTACTGCGGGATTTGAACCTGCGACCCCATCATTATGAGTGATGTGCTCTAACCAACTGAGCTAAGTAGCCATTTCCATATTGTTGCTCATTTCGAAACGTTGCCGCTTCGCTGTGAACGGGGCGCATTATGCGGAGTTGAGTGAAACCCGTCAACTTTTTTTTTGAATAAATCGCGAATAAACATCTGTTCGGTTTCTTTTTAGGCAAAGAGGCGTATTTGTCGACAAAAAACAGGTCTAAAAGGCGATATATATAGGAAGTTAACTTTCTGGTGAGGGACAATTTAGAAAGGGGAAAAACAAAAAGGCCAGTGAATTCACTGGCCTTTTTTCTAGATGTTTAATCAGAATTATACATTGAAGCGGAAGTGAACAACGTCACCATCTTTAACGATGTATTCTTTACCTTCAAGGCGCCATTTACCTGCGTCTTTCGCACCGCTCTCACCGTTAAATTCGATGAAGTGATCGAATCCAACAACTTCAGCACGGATGAAACCTTTCTCGAAGTCTGTGTGGATCTTACCCGCTGCTTGTGGCGCAGTTGCACCTACAGGGATTGTCCAAGCACGAACTTCTTTAACACCAGCTGTGAAGTAAGTCTGAAGAGTCAGTAGTTCGTAACCAGAGCGGATCACTCGGTTAAGACCTGGTTCTTCGATACCCATATCCGCAAGGAACTCTTCGCGATCTTCGTCATCAAGCTCAGAAAGCTCTGATTCGATTGCTGCACAAACAGCAACAACAACGTTGTTTTCGTTTTCTGCGTATTCACGAACAGCGTCTAGGTATGGGTTATTTTCAAAACCATCTTCTGCAACGTTTGCGATGTACATTGTTGGCTTAAGCGTTAGGAAGTTTAGGTAGCCGATTGCTGCCGCTTCTTCTTTGCCAAGTTCAACAGTACGTGCCATACCACCTTCAGTTAGAACTGGAAGTAGCTTTTCTAGTACAGTGATTTCGAATTTAGCGTCTTTGTCGCCGCCTTTCGCTTTCTTTGCGTTACGTTGAATTGCACGCTCACAGCTGTCTAAGTCAGCCAGTGCAAGTTCTAGGTTGATCACTTCGATATCTTCAATTGGAGATACTTTGCCAGCAACGTGAACAATGTTTTCATTTTCAAAGCAGCGTACAACGTGACCGATAGCGTCAGTTTCACGGATGTTAGCTAGGAATTTGTTACCAAGACCTTCACCTTTAGATGCGCCAGCAACTAGGCCCGCGATATCTACGAATTCCATTGTCGTTGGAAGGATCTTCTGTGGATTAACAATTCTTGCTAATGCATCTAAGCGTAGATCTGGAACCGGAACGATACCTGTGTTTGGTTCGATCGTACAAAATGGAAAGTTTGCTGCTTCGATGCCTGCTTTAGTCAGTGCGTTAAACAGAGTTGACTTACCAACGTTTGGTAGACCAACGATGCCACATTTAAAACCCATGATATAAACCTTATTCTGCTTTGAACGTATGTAAGCGATTTTGTGCTTTTGGTAGGCCATCTTTTAATAAGATGTCTAGGCTGCGAACCGATTCGTCAACGACGGCCTCGATACACTCTTGCTCTTTTTGAGGAGCTTTGCCTAATACATAACCTGCAACTTTATCTTTGTGTCCTGGATGGCCGATGCCTAATCTAAGACGATAGAATTCTTTATTGTTACCCTGCTTGCTGATGATGTCTTTCAGACCATTATGTCCGCCATGACCACCACCTTTTTTAAACTTTCCAATACCAGGAGGCAGATCTAACTCATCGTGAGCGACCATGATCTCTTCTGGTTTAATTTGGTAGAACTTTGCTAAGGCTGCAACTGCTTTGCCTGACAAGTTCATAAAAGTCGTTGGGATCAGCAAACGAAGATCTTCACCGTGAACCATGATACGACCCGTTAGGCCAAAGAACTTTGGTTCGTTCTTTAGTGTCACGTTATGTACACGCGCTAATTCTTCAACTACCCAAGCGCCCGCGTTGTGGCGAGTTTTGGCGTATTCTGGACCTGGATTAGCCAGTCCAACGAGAAGTTTTATTTGTTGGCTCAAGGTATGGATCTCTCTTGGGATTTCAAAAAGCGCCGTATGATATCACAGTTTATGAAAAAGGTGCGAGCTAGCTGATAGCTGCGCGATTATTCCTGTTTGTGATAACTAGCAGTGCAATATTACTCAGACATAAAAAAAGCACTTCATTGACTGAAGTGCTTAATATCTTTCTCTCGCGTGTTTCTAAAACCAAGCTTTTGTAAAAAAAGCTATTGGGCTTTGATTAGTTGAACATCGCTGAGATTGATTCTTCGTTGCTGATACGACGAATCGCTTCAGCAAGCATGCGAGAAAGGCTAAGTGTTGTCACTTTACCCGTCGCAGCCATCTCTGGAGATAGAGAGATAGAATCCGTTACGATAACTTGGTCTAGAACAGAGTTCTTGATGTTGTTCGCAGCAGTACCAGAGAAAACAGCGTGAGTTGCGTAAGCGAATACACGCTTAGCACCGCGCTCTTTAAGCGCTTCAGCTGCTTTACATAGTGTGCCACCCGTATCGATCATGTCATCAACGATAACACAGTCACGACCTTCAACATCACCGATTAGGTTCATTACTTCAGAAACGTTAGCACGTGGACGACGCTTATCAACGATAGCGATGTCAACATCACCTAGCGCTTTAGCCGTTGCACGAGCACGTACAACACCACCAAGGTCTGGAGAAACCACTACTGGGTTTTCTAGGCCACGGTTAGCCATGTCTTCTAGAAGAACTGGAGTGCCGAAGATGTTATCAACAGGTACATCGAAGAAGCCTTGGATTTGCTCTGCGTGTAGGTCGATAGTAAGAACGCGGTCAACGCCAACGTTAGAAAGGAAGTCTGCAACAACTTTTGCAGTAATTGGCACACGAGCAGAACGTACACGACGATCTTGACGGGCATAACCGAAGTAAGGGATTACAGCAGTAATACGGCCAGCAGAAGCACGGCGCATTGCGTCAATCATTACCACCAATTCCATAAGGTTGTCATTGGTTGGTGCACAAGTTGATTGAATCAGGAATACATCGCTACCACGAACGTTTTCATTGATTTGAACAGCGACTTCGCCATCAGAAAAACGGTCTACAGTAGCATCGCCAAGAGAGATGTATAGACGATCAGCAATACGTTGGGCTAGTTCAGGTGTTGCGTTACCAGCAAATAGCTTCATATCAGGCACGGTGGAAACCTCGGGTTGCGTCCAGTTTTAAATAGATTGTGGGTGGGCTGATTGGTATTCAGCCAGAGTTTCTTTTAAAGGAGAAATGTTTCTTCCTTTCGCTACGAAAGCGGAAACTGTGTCAGGCAGTTGTTCTCGCACCAATTCGGCTTCTTTTTTGCTGTTAAATTCAGCAAAAACGCACGAACCTGTACCAGTCAATCTCGACGGCGCGTATTGTAGCAGCCATGAAAGTTGCTTATCAACCTCTGGGTACAGCATTCGCACAATTTTTTCGCAATCGTTTACGTATTCTTGCTCTAGAAGCGTTGCTAGCGCTCGCTTTGGCGTATTTCGAGTTAATTCTGAATGTTTGAATATGTCTGCAGTTGCTATGCTCACTTGAGGTTTGGCGACTAGATACCATTTTTCATCCGGATTAGCTGGTGACAATTGTTCTCCAACCCCTTCAGCAAAGGCGGCGTGGCCTCGAACGAAGACAGGAACGTCAGCACCAAGCTTCAAACCGATCTCGGCGAGTTGATCGTCTGACAGGTTGAGTTGCCATAAATAATTCAGAGCGACCAACACGGTTGCTGCATTTGAAGAGCCTCCGCCAATACCGCCACCCATAGGCAGTACTTTCTTGAGTTCAATATCGGCACCGAAACAGGTTGAGGTATATTGCTGTAGCGCAGTAGCGGCTTTCCAGATCAGGTTGTCTTCAAGTGCTACCCCAGGGATTTCTGGTGTGATTGTTATCGAGCTAGTTTCTGAGTTTGCGGTAACCGTCAGTTCATCACCAAAATCGACAAACTGAAATAAAGTTTGAAGTTCGTGATAGCCATTGTCACGTCGACCAGTGATATAGAGAAATAAATTCAGTTTAGCCGGAGAAGGCCAATGGGTTGGCGTTGTTATCATCTTTTCAGTGTCCACTTCGAAACTACAATGTTGATTTTGTTATTGTCTTGCTTGAATGACAATCGAGTAGGGAGGGGGATGCTTTCTACATTAGTGTTGTCTTCATCTGAGAGGTGTTTACTCTGCATCTCAGTATTTCGATAATTAGCGAAGTTCAGTGTCCATAGCTGGCTGCTGACTTGTTTGGTTAGAGACTCAAGCGTGTTAGTTGTATTTAACTGGTAGCTGTCAGCTTGGTCTGGAATGCCAAGGAACCATTGTGGCAGGTGATCAATAGGGATCTGTAAACCTGTCAGCTGCTCAACCAAGACTGAAGCGCTCGCATGAGTAAATACTTGATCGCCATAGGTCACGACTTTTGCACCCGATGGATCTATGGTTAGGTTCAGTGCAGTTTGACCGAGAAAAGTAGTGAGCCTTAATTGACTTTGATTTGGTGAATGTTTCCAAATGAAATTTAGGCTTTGACGTTGCTCTGGGGAAATGTAAGCGAGCTTGCCTGAGGCTTGATAGTTGTCTATCTGTAAAAGCCGATCTTGATGACTTTGCCATTCAACGCTGGTTGGTTGTTCTGGGATAGACGAGCAACCCACCATAGTTATGGCCATAAAAATAAGAGACGCGATTTTGAGAAGCTTGCTCATGTTTGCTCACAACTTGTTCAAATTTATCTAAAAAACGCTTCAACTATAGCATTGAATTCACGAACTCAGGAAAACAAATCCCGCTTGCTCTTTAAATAGAGCCATGCATCAAGTAAAATTCGCCCCTTGTTTCCATTCCCTGATCGAGAACTTCTGATACATGTCTTTGCTTGCCGTAGGTATCAATCACAATACAGCGTCGGTTGAATTGCGAGAAAAAGTCGCTTTTGGTCCAGATAAATTATCTGAGGCACTCAAGCAACTTAACGCAAATGCACACGTGAATGGAAGTGTCATACTTTCTACCTGTAATCGAACTGAAGTGTATTGCGACGTTAAAGGCGTGGCTAAAAACAAACTCATCGATTGGTTGTCGGTTTTCCATCAAGTTAGCCCAGAAGAGCTAAAGCCAAGCCTTTATATCCATGAAGAGCAGGCGGCGATTAAACACTTAATGCGCGTTGCTTGTGGTTTGGACTCTTTAGTCTTGGGTGAACCGCAGATCTTAGGTCAGGTGAAGCAAGCGTATACGGACTCGCGAGAGAACAAATCCGTTGATGCTTCAATGGAAAAACTATTCCAGAAATCATTTTCTGTTGCGAAGCGTGTTCGAACTGAAACTGAAATCGGCGGAAGCGCGGTTTCTGTAGCTTACGCAGCCTGTACCTTAGCCAAGCATATTTTTGAATCCATCGCAGATTCAACCGTGTTACTGGTTGGTGCGGGTGAAACCATTGAGCTGGTGGCTAAGCACCTTTCGGCGAATGGCTGTGCAAAAATGATTGTGGCGAACCGAACTCGAGAACGTGCTCTAGGGCTAGCAGAAGAATTTGGTGCTGAAGTGATCAGCTTGAATGAGATCCCTGATCATCTTCATCGAGCGGACATCGTAATTAGCTCAACCGCAAGTCCATTGCCTATTATCGGTAAGGGTATGGTTGAGACTGCTCTAAAAACAAGAAAGCATCAGCCGATGTTATTGGTTGATATTGCCGTTCCACGTGATGTGGAATCGCAGGTTGGTGATCTAAATGATGCCTACCTTTATTCGGTTGATGATTTGCAGTCGATTGTTGATGGCAATATCGAACAACGTAAAGTTGAAGCGATTCAAGCTGAAGCGATCGTCAGTGAAGAAAGTGCCGCGTTCATGAGTTGGATGCGCTCTTTACAAGCGGTAGACAGTATTCGAGATTACCGTAAATCGGCTAACGAAATCCGCGAAGAATTATTAAGTAAAAGTTTACAATCGCTTGCCGCTGGCGGTGACCCTGAAAAAGTTTTACTCGAGCTCAGCAATAAGCTCACAAACAAATTGATCCATGCTCCAACGCGCGCACTTCAAAGTGCAGCTGAGCAAGGAGAACCTGCAAAATTAATGGTCATTAGACAGAGTTTGGGCTTAGAAAACCCTCAATAATATTAGACCTCCAACAAGATAAGACATTATGAAAGCCTCGATTCTAGTAAAGCTTGAAACACTTGTTGAACGCTATGAAGAAGTTCAACATCTACTTGGTGATCCAGATGTAATCGGGAATCAAGACAAATTCCGTGCACTTTCGAAAGAATACTCTCAACTTGAAGAAGTGACAGCTTGCTTCCAGTCATACCAGCAAGCGAAAGAAGATCTAGAAGCTGCTGAAGAGATGGCAAACGAAGACGACGCAGAAATGCGTGAAATGGCTCAAGATGAAATCAAAGATGCGAAAGCAGCAATTGAGCGTCTGACTGATGAGCTACAGATTCTTCTTATTCCAAAAGATCCAAACGATGAGCGTAACTGTTTCCTAGAAATCCGCGCAGGTGCGGGTGGTGATGAAGCAGGTATCTTCGCGGGCAACCTGTTCCGTATGTACTCTAAGTTTGCTGAGAAGAAAGGTTGGCGTGTTGAAATCATGAGCAGCAATGCTTCTGAGCAAGGCGGCTACAAAGAGATGATCGCTAAGGTTAGTGGCGACGCTGTTTACGGCACCATGAAGTTTGAGTCAGGCGGTCACCGTGTACAACGTGTACCTGAAACCGAATCTCAAGGCCGTGTTCACACGTCAGCATGTACGGTTGCGGTTATGCCTGAGATCCCAGAAGCGGATCTTCCAGAAATCAAAGCGGGCGACCTTAAAATTGATACTTTCCGTGCATCAGGCGCGGGTGGTCAGCACGTTAACACCACGGATTCAGCAATCCGTATTACTCACTTACCAACGGGTACAGTAGTAGAGTGTCAGGACGAGCGTTCTCAGCATAAAAACAAAGCGAAAGCGATGGCTGTTCTTGCTGCTCGTATTGTTCAAGCAGAAGAAGAGCGCCGCGCGGCAGCGGTTTCTGATACACGTCGTAACCTACTAGGTTCGGGTGACCGTAGTGACCGTATTCGTACGTACAACTACCCACAAGGCCGTGTTTCGGATCACCGTATCAACCTTACAATTTACCGTCTTAACGAAGTACTTGAAGGTGACATGCAAAGCTTGCTTGATCCTGTACTTCAAGAGCACCAAGCCGATCAGCTTGCTGCACTTGCAGAGAACAACTAACCAGTATGCAGTCAGCATATACGGTTGAAAGTGCTTTAAAAGCAGCAATCGTAAAGCTTCAAGAGGGTGATAACACATCACCCTCTATTGATGCCGCGGTACTGCTTTGTCACGCCTTAGATAAACCAAGATCTTACCTACTGACTTGGCCTGAGAAGCATCTCACCTCTGAGCAAGAGTCTGAATTCAATGCCCTTCTAAAACGTCGCTTAACCGGTGAGCCTGTGGCTTACATTATCGGTGAGCGTGAGTTTTGGTCACTGCCGTTAAAAGTTTCCCCTTCTACATTAATCCCACGCCCAGATACCGAGCGTTTGGTTGAAGTAGCGTTGGATAAAACCTTTGGCAAGCAAGGCGCGATTCTCGATTTAGGGACAGGTACAGGTGCTATCGCGTTAGCATTGGCGTCTGAGATGCCGAATCGACAGGTGACGGGTATTGATCTTCGCCCTGAAGCGCAGCAGCTTGCGACAGAGAATGCACAGCGTCTCAACATCACCAATGCGACTTTTTTGCATGGTAGTTGGTTTGAGCCTTTGATCTCTGAAGGCGTTGTGAAATTCTCTCTGATTGTTTCTAACCCGCCATACATTGAGAAGAATGATCCTCATTTGTCTCAAGGCGATGTGCGTTTTGAGCCGATCACAGCACTGGTTGCTGAAGAGAAAGGGCTTGCAGATATTCGATACATTTCTGAAAACGCACGTGGCTTTTTGGAAAATGAAGGTTGGTTAGCATTTGAACACGGCTATGACCAAGGTTTGGCAGTTCGTGAGATTATGCAGGCGCTCGGTTATCTCGATGTTGTCACAGAGAAAGATTACGGTGGTAATGACCGAGTGACATTGGGTCGTTACTGTTCATAGTTAGTGATTGTTAATCGTCTTGTGAGCAATGGATGATGAACTTGCTAAATTGATACCTTTAACTCGACAATACATTTAACCCGATAATGCATTTAACGCAGAAATACAGAGATTTTATGCAGAACTACAGAGCATTAACGGGTATTGTGAGGCTCGTGTTAACGAAAGCACATATAAAAATATAAAGGAATACCATGTACGAAGGTCTAAAACATTTTCACCTATTAACGATTGCTATAAGTGCGCTACTTCTCTCGATTCGTTTCGCTCTTATGATGGCTAACTCACCTAAGCTTAAGCATCCTTTCTTGCAGCGTTTCCCTCATATCAATGACTCGTTGCTATTGCTATCGGGTATTGGTTTGATTTTCATCACTGGCTTTATTCCATTTACACCAGCAGCACCATGGTTAACCGAAAAACTAACTTGTGTTATGGCTTACATCGCATTAGGTTTCTTTGCGCTTAAGCTAGGTAAAAACAAGCTACTGAGAGTATTCTCTTTCTTTGGTGCGCTTGGCTGGTTAGCGATGGCAGGCAAAATCGCAATGACCAAGACACCAACATTTTTCGGTTAACTATCTATGTACGAATTTTTTGATGAAGACTTTGACCAGCTAGAGTTAGCTGAAGGTGCATTGATCTTAAATAAAGCGATTAACCCAGAAACTCAAGACAGTTGGGCAGAGCAAGAGCTGGCGAGATTGTTAAAAGACGCCGAGTTTGCTTTGGTTAATGAAACCGATGAACAGCAGAAGTTTGAATCTTTTATTCGACTATTCTTTTATGAATGGGGTTTTGCTGGCGATAAAGATGCGTATTTCTCTTCGGAAAACGCGTTCATCGATAAAGTGCTTGAGAGAAAGAAAGGCATTCCAGTGAGTCTGGGGGCGATCTTTCTTTTTCTAGGTCGCAAGCTAGGCTTTCCTGTAGAGGGCGTCTCTTTCCCGACTCAATTCTTACTTAAAGTAAGTTGGTACGGGCAAGCTGCAGCCTATATTAACCCTTATAACGGTGAGTATGTTGGCGAACAAACGCTGCGAGCATGGTTAATTGGCCATGATGGCCCATTAGCTAAGGTGAAACCTGAGCACCTAGAAGTCGCCGACCACCCAACGATTATTGGTAAGTGGTTAGCCCTGCTCAAGAGTGCACTGCTGCGAGAAGAGCGTTATACACTTGCATTGAAGTGTACCGATCTTGCGTTAACGTTTGTGCCGGATGATCCGTATGAAATCCGTGACCGCGGTTTTATCTATCAGCAGCTAGACTGTCACCAAGTAGCCGCAACCGATTATCAATACTTTATCGACCAATGCCCAGATGACCCGGCATCTGAGTTACTGAAATCTCAAGTGAACGTCATGAACGCAAAGACAGTGGTCGTTCACTAATTAATAATTATTTAGAGAGAATATGATGGAACAAAAAACAGTTCACATTGGCGATATGCCAATTGCTAACGACAAGCCATTTACGCTATTTGCAGGCATGAACGTTCTTGAATCTCGTGATCTTGCTATGCAGATCTGTGAGCACTATGTAAAAGTAACCGAGAAGCTGGACATCCCTTACGTATTTAAGGCGTCTTTTGATAAAGCGAACCGCAGCTCAGTTCATTCATACCGTGGTCCAGGAATGGAAGAAGGTCTCAAAATCTTCCAAGAGCTGAAAGATACTTTCGGCGTGAAGATCATTACTGATATCCACACAGAAGCTCAAGCTCAGCCAGTTGCGGATGTGGTTGATGTAATCCAACTACCTGCATTCCTAGCTCGTCAAACTGATCTTGTTGAAGCAATGGCTAAGACTGGCGCAGTAATCAACGTGAAGAAGCCTCAGTTCATGAGCCCGAATCAAGTTGGCAACATCGTTGATAAGTTCGCTGAGTGCGGTAATGACAACATCATCCTTTGTGAGCGTGGCGCTTGCATGGGTTACGATAACCTTGTTGTGGATATGCTTGGCTTTGGCGTAATGAAGAAGTCTTCAAACGGTAGCCCAATCATCTTCGACGTGACGCACTCTCTACAAATGCGTGACCCATCAGGTGCTGCATCTGGCGGTCGTCGTGAGCAAACGGTTGAACTTGCTAAAGCGGGTCTTGCTACGGGTATTGCGGGTCTGTTCATTGAAGCTCACCCAAACCCAGACCAAGCTCGTTGTGATGGCCCATCTGCGCTACCTCTAGACAAACTAGAGCCGTTCTTGAAGCAGATGAAAGCACTTGATGACCTTATCAAAGGCTTTGAGCACATCGATATTAAATAATCGAACTGCATATAATTAACAGCCGGCGCAACTGCCGGCTTTTTTGTACCTATCGGTCAGCGAGTTGCGGTTAAGTTGATACTTTCAAACCAGTTAACCTATCAGTTGATATGTTATAACGTATCAACCAAAGCTTTGATAAATAGAATAAATTTAACGAAGGTCACTTTCGGGGATGTTGAATTGAGCCAATCACAAATAATCTAAAAAATTATGAAAACGTTTGCCTGTGATCACTTATTTGCTCAAATGCAACTTTGCCGCTTTGTTACACTCTCGATAGGAGATTAAGGTGATCTATCCTACATAAATATGAAATCACTCTGTTAGGTTTACCGTCTTAATTTAAACTACTTCATGTTTTACTAACTTATAACGATGTTTCCTTAGCGGACATTTGTTGAGTTTGAGTGATAAAAAAGCAGTGGATTCCCCTAAAAAGTTCAAAGGTATGACAATGAAGCAACGCCTTATTCTAAAGACAGCACTAAGTGCTGCAATTCTAGCTACTCTAGCTGGGTGTGCGTCTCAATCAGCTCATGATTGGAACCAAGACGAAACTTACAAGCTAACGATTCTTCACACAAACGATAACCATGGTCGTTTCTGGCAGAATAAATATGGCGAATACGGCATGTCTGCACGTAAAACGCTAGTTGACCAACTTCGTTCAGAAGTTGAAGCAGAAGGCGGTAGCGTGTTGCTTCTATCTGGCGGTGACATCAACACGGGTGTTCCAGAGTCAGACCTTCAGGACGCAGAACCTGATTTTAAAGGTATGAACAAAATTGGTTACGATGCCATGGCATTGGGTAACCACGAGTTTGATAACTCTTTAGACGTATTACAAAAGCAGATCGACTGGGCTAACTTCCCAATGCTATCTGCAAACATCTACGATAAAGCGACAGGTGAACGTAAGTTCCAAGCTTACGAGATGTTCGAAAAGCAAGGCATCAAGATTGCGGTTATTGGTTTAACAACTGAAGATACCCAAAAGATTGGTAACCCTGAATTTATCGCAGGCATCGACTTCCGTGATCCTAAAGAAGAAGCGAAGAAGCTAATCGCTGAACTTAAAGAAACAGAAAAACCGGATCTAATCTTTGCTGTGACTCATATGGGTCACTACGAAAATGGCCAACGTGGTGTTAATGCTCCGGGTGATGTCGCACTTGCTCGTTACCTAAACGAAGGCGATCTAGACATGATCGTTGGTGGTCACTCTCAAGAGCCTGTATGTATGGAAGGCCCTAACGTTGCGAAGAAAAACTTCAAGCCGGGTGATGAGTGTAAGCCTGACGTACAGAACGGTACTTACATCGTTCAAGCTCACGAGTGGGGCAAGTACGTAGGTCGTGCTGATTACGAATTCCGTAATGGCGAGCTAGAGATGGTGAGCTACGACCTGATTCCAGTTAACCTTAAGAAGAAAGTTAAGATCGACGGTAAGAAGCAACGTGTTCTTATTCAAGATGAAATCGCACAAGACCCAGAGCTACTTGAATTCCTACGTCCTTTCCAAGAGCAAGGTCAAGCACAGCTAGAAGTTCAAATCGCTGAGACAAATGGCAAGCTTGAAGGCGATCGTAACGTCGTTCGTTTCCAACAGACCAACCTAGGTCGTTTGATTGCGACTTCTCACATGGAGCGTGCAAAAGCAGACTTCGCTGTGATGAACTCTGGTGGCGTTCGTGACTCAATTGAAGCCGGTAATGTTACTTACAAAGATGTACTGAAGGTACAGCCTTTTGCAAACATCCTGACTTACACAGACATGACGGGTAAAGAAGTTCTGGATTACCTAAATGTAGTAGCGACTAAACCAATCGATTCTGGTGCTTACGCTCAGTTTGCTGGTATCTCTATGACAGTAGCGAACGGTGAAGTATCGAATGTATTCATCGGTGGCAAACAGCTTCGTCTAGACGAAACTTACCGTTTCACAGTACCAAGCTTTAACGCTGCTGGTGGTGACGGTTACCCTAAACTGTCTGATCACCCAGGTTACGTAAATACTGGTTTTGTTGATGCTGAAGTACTGAAAGAGTACCTAGAAGCAAACAGCCCGGTTGACGTGAACAAGTACGCGCCTTCAGGCCAAATGGTTTACAAGTAATTGAATCCAAGCAATTGTATCAATAGGTGCTAAATTAGATTGACTCTAGCACCATGATAAATTTAACTAAAGCGACGCCTCGGCGTCGCTTTTTGTTTATCTATCGTTTGGATTTGTTATGACCCCAGCAATCAATCTCGCCAAGAAAAAGAAAATCGCTCATAGCGTGCATCAGTACCATCATGATGCCAATAATACGAACTATGGTTTAGAAGCCGTTGAAGCGCTTGGTCAAGATCCCAAACGTGTATTCAAAACGCTGTTGTTCTGCTTGAATGGTGTGGCGAAAGATTTGGCAGTCGCCGTTATTCCTGTCGACCAGAAGCTAAACCTAAAGCTGGCAGCAAAAGCGGCGAAAGGCAAAAAAGCAGAGATGGCTGATCCAGATATTGCTCAGAAAACCACGGGTTATGTCGTGGGGGGAATTAGTCCGCTTGGTCAGAAGAAAGCACTACCTACCTTCGTTCATTCCAGTGCGACAGGTTTTGAAACGATATGTGTGAGTGCAGGTAAGCGTGGGCTAGAGATTGAATTAGACCCAAAAGACTTAACACTGCTGACTCGCGGCCAGTTTGCTGATCTATGTTTATAGATTGTTGTCATGATGATAAAACTATCGAATGACAAACAAAAACGCCCGCTAGACTAATCTAGCGGGCGTTTTTATATCGAGTGTCTCGTCTTACTGATTCAGACTACTTCTTCAGACCTAAAGTACCACCAACACGCTTTGGTGCAGGTTTGTTCGGTCTGTTTGAATCTTGGCTGCGGTTTGCCGGCTTACCGCTTCTACGATCGGTATTATCGCGATCTGTGCGATTGCGATCCGAACGATTTCTATCTGAATTAGAACGCTCTGAACGAGAGTTCGATTTCCAGTTCTCGGTATTACCACCGCTTTCACCATTCGATGAATTGCGGCCACGCTTTGAATTAGGTGCATGACGGAATTCATCCGCATTGTTACCGCGGTAGGTGCGTGTACGGTTCTCGTTTTGATTACGGCGCGCTGTTGAAGCTTGGTTCTCTTCACGGCTATCAAAAAGTTTCGCGTCAGTCGCTTTGCGAATGCGTTGACCTTTCGCGTTCATTTTTGACGCATCTTCCGTACTTACTGAGCCTTCACACATCGCTAAAATTTCAGTGATCTCTTCGTCGCTCAGGTAGCGCCATTTGCCGTTAGGAATACCGTCTAGTGAGATATTCATAATACGAACACGACGCAGTTTAAATACTTCATAACCGAGCGCTTCACACATACGGCGAATTTGGCGGTTAAGGCCTTGTGTTAGCGTAATTCGGAATGAGAACTTAGTCTCTTTCTCTACTTTACATGGCAAAGTGACTGTATCGAGAATGTGAACGCCAGCGCCCATTTGCTTCAAGAATTCCGTCGTAATCGGCTTATCTACACGCACCACGTATTCTTTCTCGTGGTTGTTACCTGCACGTAGGATCTTGTTTACGATGTCGCCGTCATTGGTTAGGAAGATAAGGCCATCAGAAGGCTTATCTAGACGACCAATCGGGAAAATGCGCTTGTGGTGGCCAATAAAGTCGACGATGTTGCCAGGAATATCACGCTCAGTCGTACAGGTGATACCTGTTGGTTTATTGAGAGCAATGTAAATCGGCTTCTCTTTTGAGCGAACAGGCTTATTGTCGATCTCAACATCATCACCTGGCAAGACTTTAGTACCCATTTCAGGGATCTTACCGTTAATAGTAACTCGGCCTGCATCAATCAGTTTATCGGCTTCGCGGCGTGAGCAAAAACCAGTTTCACTGATGTATTTATTAAGGCGTTTAGCTTGGGATTCTTGTGACATGATATTCTCTTAGCGTTTCACAACGGAAATGTAGATAAACAAAAAGCAACCTTTGGATAGTTGCTTTGAGTTGAAATTCGTTAACTGAGGTAATTTTAGCACTTGGTGTGAGTCTAGGCACGAAATATCGATCTTGATGCAAAATCGTTACTAGTCCATTTATCTATCTCAACCTATTAACTGGTGCGTTTTTGATGGCGCTCTCTGTTCTCTAGCTTTTTCTCATTACTCTTTCTGAGCATTACGTAGACTGCGCCCGTACCACCATGAAATTGCTGAGCAGAATGAACACATTGAACGTCGTTGATTTGTGTTAGCCAATTTGCCACGTAGCTTTTCATCATTGCAGGTGGATTCGAACGCTCACCCTTACCATGAACAATGATGACGGTACGAACATCCATTCTTAAACACTGACGCAAAAATGAAAGCACTTCGTTACGTGCGTCTTTCAGTGTTTTCCTATGAAGGTCGAGCTTGGCTTGAATAGGGTATTTTCCTAGGCGCAGCTTTTTGTATACGCCTTCTTGTACACCGTCTTTTTTATAAGCAACAACATCGTCTGGCTTGATCATTGGCGAATAGTCTAATGATAAGTAGTCTTTCTCGTCGTCAGACAGCCACATAGCGGCTTCACGCTTAGCAAGGTGAGATTCGGTGACTCGGTGTACTTTCTGGTGTTCAGCGGTGTCATGGTCGATACGTTTAACATCGCCCATCATTTCTTGGAATAGATCTAAGTCATCATCATGAGACATAGTGTGTATCTCAAGTTGGAGAAGGATAGGGTAAGTATACCTAAGTTGAGGTTAGGTTTAAAAATGAAAAAACCGGAGAAGACAATAAGTCTGCTCCGGTGCAAAGCGTTTTGACATTTACTTATAAAGTAAAAGAATACTTAAAAGTAAATGATTTAGGCAGAGCGATTCTAGTGAGGAGATTTTTCAGTCATAACTTTGTATATGAAGAAGCCTCCATAAAACATCATGAGACCCAGAGCCCCGAAGATTACTATCATTGAAGATAGTCCCACCGCATTACCAAATAGGAGATCTAGCCAAAAGTCCATGTGTATACCTCAAAGTTATATGACATGGCTTAGTGTATTAACAAGCATTATCAATTCACTGATCTGGATCAATCCTGTTTCATAAGTTAAATACTTGTTGGTAACTGTGTGTTTTTCGTCACATCATGCTCGTTGTTGTATGTCTTTTGTTCGAACGATTCAAAATCGCAATAAATATGAGAAAAAGCCCTTGCGGATAAATTCAGAACCCGTATTATACGCTCCATCGACAGGCAATGAGCCAGTTAGATATCTCGGTGAATAGCGCAGCTTGGTAGCGCATCTGGTTTGGGACCAGAGGGTCGGGGGTTCGAATCCCTCTTCACCGACCACATTAGAAAAAGCCGTAGCAGAAATGCTACGGCTTTTTTGTATTTGGGATTTCCACATTCTAACTGCATTGACTGTTTATGGTTGAGGGCAGAGAGTTAGGTCTATTGGACAAACTCATTTGTCGCAACGTTGTTCTTAACCCAGATCAAAGCTTGTAAGCGATTCTTCACCTTGATTTTTTTAAACGTGTTGTGAAGGTGTGCTTTGACCGTATTCTCACTGACATAGAGGGTATCTGCTATCTGAGTGTTAGATGCTCCATCACCGAGTAACTTAATGATCTGCTGCTCGCGTTTGGTCAGCTTGAGGTAATAAGGACTGGTTTTCGCGCACTGCCTCTCTCTGTAGAAGCTAATGTACTGGTAAATGAGCTTTCTACTCATCCACATCTCGCCTTGCAAAATGCAGTTAAAGCCGGCCACGAGCTTTTCAAGCGTGTCCGACGTATAAAAAATGCCGACAAGATACTGCCATTTAAGCATTTCAGAGTGCGGGAAATCGCCTGGTGTATTGAGTAGCACTTCATGGACATCACTTGCTACGTCATCTCTGAGCTCCTGGTATTTCTCAATGTATTGCTTACTCATTGTCGGGAAATCAATAATAATCAGAACTAAGTCATCGTTTTTTAGGGATTTAGCACTGAGCCTTTCCGGTGATATGAGTTTTATGTTCAGGTTAACTTTCTGTTCTATAGACTCTTTTAGTAGTATCGATTGTAAATTGTTCTCCGCAAGTAAAATGGCGTTATGAGCCTCCAGTTTAGCCATGTGGAACTCCTTTTCTTAACTCATTACTTGAACTTTAGGTGTTTTAGTTTAAAGCACGTATTGTTATTTTGCTAATTTTTAAAGCTAATTATTCATCAAATTTATGAAATTAATTTAATAGTATTGTCGAAGGTAAAATAATACTTAAGTAGAAAGAGGGAATTACCGAGATTTATGGTTTTATTTTATTGATTGTACAGTCTTTATGAATTTTCCAGATCCCCTTGTTTGGGTGAAGTTTTATAGTGGCAGGAAACTGATTTATATTAATAATCAACGTTGTAATACCACTATTCGTATTCTGGTTGAAATTAGAGTTGGTGTTCGTACTCAACGTTAATGAAGATGCCACACTGTTATTTATGGTCAGAATAAGACTTTTATTTTTTATCAGGCACTGTACTGAATTTAAATCAGAAGAAAATCCATTAAAATGGAAAGAAATAAATAAAACGGCGATCAACGCCGTTTTAATATATGCACTCTTTATCATATTAATTCTGATAAATTATACCGACATTACCACTTGCGCCATTACCTGAAACGAGAGCAGTATCATAAGAGGTTTGTTCAATCATAAATTGGTTTGAACTGCTGTTTGTTAAGCTAACAATGGCATCTGAATGAGATCCTGTTTGTAACGTGAATACTCGGTTATCGCTACTGCTCACGAGATCGATATCGACATAGTTATCGTCGCCACCACCAACATCGGTGTTGACTATCGTTTGAACATAGTTATTATCGCCGCTGATATCGATGTCTACATCATTATTATCAACACTCGCGTTACTAAACTCGGTATAGGTTGTATTGGAGTTACCAGAGACATTCACATCAGCTTCATTGTAGTCAGCACCACCTAGAGCATTGACGACAGAGATGTTCTCGTTACCCACTTGTGTAACTCGTAAATCATTGCTTCGACCATAAGGTTGAACTGTAATTTGGGCTTGGTTACTAACACCATCTTGATCAACCCAGGCGTTGTTGTTTACATAGCGTAACTTAACGTGAGCTTCATTGAGATTGCCATCTTGTTGAACCACTACGTCAGAGTTATAGCTAGCATGTGTGTCAACTAGTGCAACATGCCCATCAGTAACACCAGACGTGTTCTGGTTAATGGTGACATTGGCATTATCGCCACTACCCATTTGCCAAACGGCAGTATTATCCATCGCTAAAGGTTGAATACCGGCTACTGTCGATGATATGCCAAGATCGGTTGTTCCTTCTATTGTCCCCAACGCTGGCTCAGAGGCTGGAAAAGGAGCAGGTAAATTATCTGCGTATGCTGCATTAAAGCCCAGAATAGCACCGACTATAATTCCAATTTGTGTAACTTTCATAAGTTGTATCCTTATACATTTCCATGTCGACTATGTTGTTACTTCATCGAGAAGCAACGGTGAATCAAGCTTTCCATACTGCGCGCTAATTGGCTTGATTGATGTGAATTCTCATTGAGCTAGACGCTTTCACTAAAGCAAAGTCGTTGCCGTCTTGAGAAATTCCTAAATTACTTCTTCCAGAACCAACCAAATAAGCAGTATTGCCATTGCCTTTTTGGTCAATGCTCAGCTGACTACTCTGTCTTGAGAAGTTAGCTTGTCCGATAACTGCTAAATTGTTATTCCCGTCTTGGGAAATAAGCGCTTCAGAATTTACTCCGAGTTGCCCAATTGCGGCATCGTTATTTGAACCATTCTGGTCTATTAAGGCGGTATTATTGCGCCCTGTTTGACCAATGTATGCGGAGTTAGAACTTCCGCTTTGCGTTATCTTCGCTCTGTTGTTCGCGGTAATACCAGGACTGCGTTGCTTTATTATTGCTATTGAATCAGTAGCATTAGATATATTTAATTCTGAATAATTATCTAAATCTCCAGAAGAGAAGCTTTCTAAATAATTATAATCATTGACTATATCTTGATTAACATTATGTAAAAAATCCCCTTCTATATCTGACGCGATAGCATTATTAAAACCTCCTGATAAAAAATATAAACAAGTTAAGCTGATAAGTGATGCTTTCCCAATTACCATCATCTTTACCTTAAAGTGTTCGTGATTATGATCCCTACGAAAATAAACTGCGTAGGGAATGAGTGAACCTTTGTCTTATCGAAATCCTAGGCCTTGAATTTACGAACAGCTATAAACTTAAAGTTGAAAATATTTAGTTGTTCATATGAAATTTAATTAGTATTTGACCGAATCCTACCAACCTTAGTTAATCAATTCCCTTCAGTAATTAATTCGAAAGTTTATATATGCCACTGTAAGCATGAATTACGCTTTATTCAGTTTCAACGAATCACATTCTCATTTTGTAAATAGACTTTGAATGGGAGCACATATGAAAATCAAGCTGCTTACAATAACTCTGCTTTCCTTTGCTCTTCATGCAGAAGAAAAGAGTCATGGTCTTGAAAATGCTGCTCCTTTAGAAAATGGACAAAAACTTGAGGACTCGACAAATAATCTTAAGGAAAAATTCAATGACTTCAGTGAAGTCGATGGAATCATTGTGGACAGAACCATTACGCGGTTGGGAGAGGATTTCTATTTTTTCTTCTCGCAATCGCTCAATGATAGTTATCCCGACCTTAAGGAAAATTTGACGGTAAAAGAAAGGCCAACGGCGTTATCAGGAAGCATCATAGAGGTTCAACACTCTAGAAAACCGATCTTCCGTACGGCGTTGTCCCCTGGTCGTAGACAAGCGAAAGAACGCGCTGCCGATGCAACACGAGTGGTTGGGAATTACATCATCCGATGGCAAGCGGAACGGATCTTTCAGGACACTTACGATCTAGACCATGATGAATTTTAAGGAGCCAAGGATGTCGATATTTTTCAGAAAGGCCGCGCTCATTGCGCTGATAGTTTCGCCTTCGGTTTACTCAAGCGAATTAGTTTATACGCCCGTAAATCCAAGTTTTGGCGGAAACGCTTTAAACAGTTCTCACCTTTTTAATCACGCTAATGCTATCAATGATTATGAAGACCCAAGTGCAAGGGATATCTTTGATGAGCAAGAATCAGCCTTAGATCGTTTAGCGTCTAGTTTAGAGTCCCGTTTAATTAGCCAATTGCTTGCTGACGTGGGTAATGGAAACACGGGGCAGTTGGAAACTGATGATTTTTTCCTGAATATTGTGGATGATTCCGGGACTTTGTTGGTTCAAATCGTCGATAAAGAGACTGGGGAATCGACAGAAATCAGTGTCTCTGGATTAAACCCCGACCTCTAATCACAAGGATTGTGTTATGAAATCGATCATTATCGTCTTCTTGACCTTTGTGTTGGGAGGGTGCACTTACTCTATGCAAATTCCAGAGACTTCTGAAACGCCAAAGTTGATGCCGAGAGGATCGACTTATACGGACCTGATCTCATTACCTCAGCCTCGCGGTAAAATACTTGTTTCGGTTTATGATTTTAGAGATCAAACGGGACAGTATAAACCTCAGCCAAACAGTAACTTTTCGACAGCGGTACCACAGGGTGGAACGTCTTTACTGACCACGGCATTGATAGATTCCCAGTGGTTTGTTCCTCTAGAGCGTGAAGGGCTCCAGAACTTGTTGACGGAACGTAAGATCATTCGTGCTGCTCAGAAAAAAGACAAGGTAGTGAACAATCACGGAGCCGACTTAACATCGTTGAGCTCTGCGAATATCGTTATTGAAGGCGGTATTGTTGCTTATGACTCTAATATTGTTACAGGTGGGGCTGGTGCGAAGTATCTTGGCATTGGTGGCTCAGGGCAGTATAGAACCGATCAAGTGACAGTTAACTTAAGAGCCGTTGATGTAAGAACAGGGCAAGTTCTGTTGAGTGTGACTACGACAAAAACCATTTCATCACATGAGATAGGATTCGGCGCATTCAGGTTTGTTGACTACAAAGAACTATTAGAAGTTGAAATGGGCTACAGCCAAAATGAACCCGTTAATATCGCTGTGATGTCAGCGATTGATGCTGCGGTAATACATCTTATTGTAAAAGGCATGAAGCGTGGAATGTGGTCGCCGGGCGATCCTAATGCACTACAAAATCCAATTATTGCTCGTTATTCCGAAGAGAGCGCCGACATATTGTAAGCAACCGAGTAAGCAGCAAAATAGGGCTATGCGGAAAACGGACCTTTCCCTTAGCCCTGTTTTTTTCTTCAAGCAACTCAATGATCAATTCACATCGCACGTAATATCTTTTATCGGTGTTTCCGAGGTAACAAAACAAACATACGCTTCCGCTGGCTTATTCGGGCCTATTCGAATGTAACCTGCCTTTATTTCATCTTCATCAAACGTCACCGAGTGAGAGCTTCCCGTTTGGTTGTCGTAAAAGTTTGCTTCAAAATTGTTGTTCATTTGGCTTGCGATACGGTTTCGTGTTGTAGATGTTGTGAACGTAATATTGGCGCAGCGCATCGGTGGTTTCTCTGTAATCAAAAACTGTCCGCTTTCTTTATCTAATACACCGCCTTTGGTATCCGGTTGTATGTCTATCGCCTGAAACTGTTCGATGGTGCATGTTTCTTTGGCTGAGGCTATTGAGGGCATCAGCATCGTGAGGGCTAAAGGGAAAGCAAAAAGTACTGGTTTCATTAGAACAACGCCATAGGTAAAAAGAGCGAAAGATAATAGCACTGCAATGGTGCTATTAAATGTAAAGATTCTGTTATTAAGGAAATGCTTTTATAACGAAAACAAAATGAGGTTGAGCATCGTTAGCTTTTTTAGCTAGTCTCAAATTGACATTGGGCTGATTGGCTTTGTGATTGCTGAATGACACTGAAGCCTTTCTTTTCTAATAACTGTATAAGGTTACCTTCTCCAATTAGGTGCAAGGTACCAACTACTATCATGTAGTTCCCTTTAGTCTTAAGCTTCCAATCATTGGAGGATAGTTTGTTTGCCCAGTCTATGTTGCGATCGGTTAAGAATGCTTTCTCAAGTTCAGGCGACATCTCTGACAGTTCTGAGAAGGCTTCCAGCTTCGCTAAATCACCCGCTTTCCAGCTTTCAATCAGGCAATGAACCACGCGATCAGTTTGGTCAAATTCTTCAAGGCTACTGACTAACCACTCTTTACCGTCGTCCTTTTGTTTTGTCATCAGGTCTATTTGGAATTGCAGAGGCTCCAAACTGATAACCGGAACATCTTGGGTAGTCGCTTTGTTCGCTAGCGTCGCATCAACGCCGCTGGCGGAGCCATAACCAAGGTTTTTTAACTGCTGCATTTGTATGGAGAGAGAAGTTGCCCAAGGCGGTGAGCGAAGCAGTTGTTGCGTCGGCATGCCCAATGATTTTGATATGTCGGTTAATAATTGCAGCTGTTCTGTATTGAGTACATCGGCAGTCGTGAGTTTGTTGCGGGGATATACAACGCCATCAGACTTTCTGATATCCGTTTCGATAATTAAGCCATCACTGTTTTTTAGCGCGTCGGTGATCGCCGAAGGAAGGGGGTACATACTCTCGTCTCCAACGTGCACTGAACCTAAGATAGTGAGTGTCAGATCATCCTTTTGTGCTTGCCAATAAAGGGGCTCGGCGACCGCTTGCCTAGCTGAAAAAGCGAGAACGAATAAAACCATGTACCAGAGTGGACGCAAAGGGAGCTCCTTAAGGAAGTATTAAACTCGTCAAAATCGATTTTGACGGTGTTTTTTAACGGTTTTTTTTGAGAACAATGTCACGTTGTTTGTACTAAAAGTATAATAATACGCTGAAACTCTAAATCCTTTCTGACTACCAATGACACGATTTTATGAAATCGGTAAAAAAGATTGTGATTCATTTCTCAAATTTTACGTCAAAATTAAAATGACGGAAGTGCCGTTGCTTGTAACTTGATGATTTTATTTAAATTAAATTTATCAATATTTTTGAGATTTGAAGCCGATCACTTTATTAGCTCGATTTAATTCACGGTAAAAAATAAGCCCATATAGTTTATCTAACTTTCGAAGCGCTCCATTTTGCTTCTTACTCAATTTTTAATTTATGGGTGAATACGATGTTGAAGAGAAACTTACTATCTGTAGCGGTATTGGCTGGCCTAACAGGTTGTGCAGTAACGCAAGCACCAGAACAAAAAGTAGTGAATGCACTGGCTGATAATCTTGATGTTCAGTACGAAATTCTAACTAATCATGGTGCGAATGAAGGCTTGGCTTGTCAGGACCTAGGTGCTGAATGGGCGTCATGTAATAAAGTGAACATGACGCTAACCAATGACGGTGAAGCGATTGACTCTAAAGATTGGAGCATCTACTTCCACAGTATTCGTCTTATTTTAGATGTTGATAATGAGCAATTTAAGATCACTCGCGTTACTGGTGACCTTCACAAGCTAGAACCTACTGAAAAATTTGACGGCTTTGCGGCTGGTGAAGAAGTGGTTCTTCCGTTAACGAGTGAATACTGGCAACTGTTTGAAACTGACTTTATGCCAGGTGCATTCGTGACGGCGCCAAACGCAGAACCTAAGATGATTGCATCATTGAATACAGAAGATGTTGCATCGTTCGTAACTGGTCTAGAGGGTAATAACCTTAAGCGTACGCCTGATGATAATAACGTAATGGCGACAGCGGTGACGCGTTTTGAAAAGAATGCTGATCTAGCAACGCAAGACGTATCAACTACTTTACTACCAACGCCAATGTCGGTAGAAGCGGGTGAAGGTTCTGTAAGTATTGCTGGTGGTATTGCTTTACCAAACGACGCATTCGACGCTGATCAGTTCGCTGCAATTGAAGAACGTGCAGATGTGGTAAACGTAGATGTGAGTGGCGACCTACCTGTGAGTGTCGCTGTTGTTCCTACTCAGTTTACGGGTGATTTAGCGAAATCTGGCGCTTATGAACTAAGCATCTCGGAAGAGGGGATTGCAATTAAAGCGTTTGATAAAACGGGTGCTTTCTACGCAGTTCAGTCTATTTTTGGCCTAATAGATAGTCAGAACGCTGAATCATTACCACAACTGTCAATTAAAGATGCGCCGCGCTTTGATTATCGTGGTGTGATGGTGGACGTTGCTCGAAACTTCCACTCAAAAGATGCCATCCTAGCAACGCTAGATCAAATGGCGGCATACAAGATGAATAAACTGCACCTTCACCTAACGGATGATGAAGGTTGGCGTTTAGAAATTCCAGGTTTACCAGAGCTAACGGATGTAGGGTCTAATCGTTGTTTTGATTTGGATGAACAAAGCTGCTTACTGCCTCAGCTAGGTTCTGGTCCAACAACAGACAACTTTGGCTCTGGTTTCTTTAGTAAAGCGGATTACGTCGAGATCCTAAGCTACGCTAAAGCGCGCAGCATCGAAGTTATCCCTGAAATTGATATGCCAGCACACGCTCGTTCAGCTGTGGTATCAATGGAAGCGCGTTACACTCGTCTCATGGCGGAAGGCAAAGAAGCAGAAGCGAACGAATACCGCTTGATGGATCCGCAAGATACATCGAATGTAACCACGGTTCAGTTCTACGATAAGCAAAGCTTCATTAACCCATGTATGGAGTCATCAACTCACTTCGTCGATAAAGTAATCTCTGAAGTGGCGGCAATGCACCAAGAAGCGGGCGTACCGCTAACGACTTGGCACTTCGGCGGCGATGAAGCGAAAAACATCAAGTTAGGCGCAGGCTTACAAGATATTAATGCAGAAGATAAAGTGGCTTGGAAAGGCAACATCGATTTGTCTAAGCAAGATAAGCCGTTCCAACAATCACCACAATGTCAGTCATTGATCGCTGATGGTACTGTAAGCGATTTCGGTCATCTACCAAGCCACTTCGCAGAACAGGTTTCTAAGATTGTTGCTGAGAAGGGTATTCCCCACTTCCAAGCATGGCAAGATGGTCTGAAATACAGCGAAGGCGAGGAAGCATTTGCGACCGAAAGTACACGCGTGAACTTCTGGGACGTTCTTTACTGGGGCGGAACTTCATCAGTATACGATTGGTCAGCAAAAGGGTATGACGTGATTGTCTCTAACCCAGACTACGTATACATGGATATGCCATACGAAGTTGATGCAGCTGAGCGTGGTTACTACTGGGCAACACGTGCAACCGATACTCGTAAGATGTTTGGCTTCGCACCAGAAAACATGCCACAAAACGCAGAAACATCATTAGACCGTGATGGCAATAGTTTTACTGGTAAAGGTGAGGTTGAAGCGAAACCTTTCTACGGTCTGTCAGCTCAACTTTGGTCAGAAACAGTACGTACTGACGAGCAATATGAATACATGGTGTTCCCTCGCGTATTGGCAGCAGCAGAGCGCGCATGGCACCGAGCAGATTGGGAAAACGACTACAAGGTTGGTGTTGAATACTCTCAAGAAACTAACTTAGTGAATAAGCAAGCGTTGAACAGCGACTTTAATCGCTTCGCGAATATTCTTGGTCAACGTGAGCTAGCTAAGCTAGAAAAAGCGGGTATTGATTACCGACTACCAGTTCCAGGTGCGAAGGTTGTTGACGGTAAGCTAGCGATGAACGTTCAATTCCCAGGTGTAGAGCTGCAATACTCTGCTGATGGCGAAAACTGGCTAACATACGATGAGCAACAACGTCCATCAGTTTCTGGTGAGACTTACATCCGCTCTATTTCAGAAAGTGGTGAGAAAGTAAGTCGAGTGACCTCAGTTAAATAATCGATAAGCACTATTAGTAGAAGAGCTCCTGACCTTTATCTTATTCAAGATAAAACGGGAGCTCTTTTTGTTTACAGCGAATTAGGTGCATATCCAAAACTGAAACATATAGAAATCGCCTTTGGTAATATCATCAACAATGCACATAAGGTGACTTTAATCCCAAAAGTGACGCGCTTCTCATTATTCTCTTCAAAAAATAAGCCCCCTGTAAAAAACTCTAAATCAGATGTGATTCAACTATCTAGATCTAATTTTTCTTCGTGAAATAACGTGATCCCGATCTGTATATTTTTCCATCTTAAGTTTTTTATCAATTTTTATGTTTTTAAGTTGTTGATTTTAAAGTTTTAAATAACTTGTCTTTTTTTGATAGTGAGAGGGATCACTCTGCTGTCCCTTTTATTTTTAAACGCGAATTAATTCGAGCAACATAGATTTCATGCCAGGGAGGCTACCAACTACTCAAGCGGTGAAGGTGAATGATGTACCGAAGATGTGCCGCTGAAAAAATTAAACTAAGGCAGTTTACTATGAAAAAAATTATCGCTCTAAGTGCTCTTTCTCTTGCTTTCGCTTCTAGTGCTTTTGCTGGTTCTTCTTACGTAACGGGTAACATCCAAATTCATGACGATGGCCGTATCCACGGTTCTGACATGACTTCTACGCTAGAAGCTGGTCACACGTTTGACAACTCTCTAGGCGGCTTCACGGTTTATTCTGAGTTTGATGGTATCCAACTGGGCAAACTTGAATCTGAAAATGGCGGCGCAGGTAATACTACTCCTGGTATCACTGTAGGTGGTGAGCAATCTTTCAATATCACTGACAACCTATGGGTTGCTGCTGGTTACCAACATCTATTCTCTGCGGGTGAAAGCATTCAGTTCCGTCCATTAGTTAAGATCGGTTACAACTTCGACAACGGTATCTCTATTAGCAACCGTACTCGTGCACACATTGATGATACTTCTGCTAACGCTGACACAGACTACCGCATGGATAACCGCATTGCTTACACAGTGAATGCTGACCTAGCGCTTAGCTACAACAACGTATACATGATTGATGCTGAAGCGATGGACCACGAGTTACGTGCAACATGGACTCGTCAAGGTGTTCAACCTTACTTTGAATTCCGTAGCCAAGCTAACGGCGTAGACTTCGCGAACGGCGATTCTAAGCAGAACAACGCATTCGTATTCGGTGCTTCTTACGGCTTCTAAGCTGATTCGCTTGGTTGCTTAGTCTATTAGATTATTAGCCGAGTGAGCTTCTTCGCTAAATAGCTTTTTGCTAAATAGCTTGCTAGCTAATTAGCGAGGGGAACATAGCGGTACTAACAGCCCGGTTGGTGCCGCGACAAGATTTGCTTTACTGTCCAAAAGCAAAGAGCCTAGCAAGTAAACCACAGTCTTGGGATTACTGAATGCTAGGCTCTATTTTTATGACTTCTTTTTATTGCTGTGTGTTGGTCTGTTTAGGTTCTATTTCCCGTTGTAGTGACGGTATTCAAACACCTGACCTTTTTCATTAAACGCATACACAGAATACTCGTCTTTCTTATCGCCATATTCCATGCCTGGCGAACCCATTGGCATACCCGGAACCGCTAAACCAATCGCATTACGTGGTGGGTTTTCTAGAAAGGCTTTAATGTCATCTGCTGGAATGTGTCCTTCAAATACGTATCCGTCGATCTCTGCAGTGTGGCAAGAGGCTAGCTCTTGTGTTATCCCTAGTTTCTGCTTGATTGGGTTCATATCATCGTGGAGCTTCTCAGTAACATCGAACCCAGCATCTCGCATATGTTCAGTCCATTCTGTGCAGCAGCCGCAGTATGGAGATTTGTGGTTTAGCACATCAGTAGCCAAAGCCTGTCCTGAAATTGCAGCGAGTGCAGTAAGAGTCATAACTTTACGAATCATGGTTAACCTCATGAATATGGTTATTATTGATATTAGAATGAGTGGGTTTGAACAATCTCAGCCTGTTGGCGTTGCTTACCACAGTAATTGACGACATCGCCATTGCTGCACCTGCAACTACTGGGCTAAGCAAAAATCCAAAAAACGGGTAGAGCAGACCGGCCGCAATAGGAATGCCAAGCGAGTTGTAGATGAAGGCACCAAATAGGTTTTGCTTCATGTTTCTCACGGTCGCTTGGGACAGTTCTATCGCGTTACTTACAGACAGTGGCGACGAGTTGAGGAGTGTCATTTGTGCACTTTCAATCGCAACATCACTGCCACTGCCCATTGCGATACCTATGTCGGCCTGAGCAAGCGCTGGTGCATCGTTAATGCCATCTCCAACCATAGCCACACTCTTATATTGTTGTTGAAGCTGAACAATATGCTGAGCTTTCTGCTCTGGTAGTACTTCCGAGATAACCTCATCAATACCGACGCTTTTGCCAATCGCTTGAGCAACAGAATCGTTGTCGCCTGTTAATAGCACAGTGTGAATTCCGGCGGATTTTAGTTGAGCAATGGCTTGTGTGCTATCTATTTTTAATGCGTCTGAAATGCCTAATATGCCTACCAGTTTTTGGTCGATGACTACGAAGATTGGCGTCCATGCTTGTGTACGGCAAAGTTCGATAAAGTCACGGCCTATTTGAGTATCAATACCAAGTTGGGTTAGGTATTTAAGAGAGCCGACTTGGACGTGTTTTCCGTTAATGTTGGCTTGTACTCCAAGGCCTCGGCGGTTTTCAAAGTCGCTGTGTGGGAGTGCTGAAACTTCTAGGTTTTCGGCATACTGACAAACGGCTTTGGCGAGTGGGTGCTCAGATCCTACTTCCACTGAATAAGCGTAAGCCAGTAATTCCCGTTCCGTTAGATTAGGGTAAAAGGCCTGTTGAACGGTTGGTTTTCCTTGGGTCAATGTGCCTGTTTTATCAAACACGACAGCATCAATTTTGCTTGCAGATTGCAACACATCGGCATCTTTGATCAGAACGCCAAACTCAGCGGCTTTGCCAACGCCGACAGTAATTGAAAGTGGTGTCGCAAGGCCTAAGGCACATGGACAAGCGATGATCAGCACGGTAGTCGATACCACAAGCATGTAGCTTGCACTGGGTTGTGGGCCAACAAAAAACCAAACTAGGGCGGCAAAAACTGCGATCGCAACCACAACTGGAACGAAAACGGCAGAGATAGAGTCGGCAAGCTTAGCAATCGCAGGCTTGCTGCTTTGCGCTTGGCGAACCATTTGAATGATCCGAGCCAGCATAGTGCTTGAGCCAATTCCCGTCGCTTCAATGATCAGGCTGCCATCACCATTAATGGTTCCTGCTGAAACGCCATCATTAATCGATTTAACGTTGGGCAGTGGTTCGCCAGTCAGCATCGATTCATCGATATAAGATTCACCCGAAACCACGACACCATCGACAGGGACTTTTTCTCCCGGCTTTACTCGAACTTGCATGCCAACTTGGATGGCCTCTACGGCGATGGTTTGCTCTTTACCATCGACGATAACCACCGCTTTTTGAGGCTGTAAGTTTATCAGCGCCTGTAAAGACTTAGTGGTGCGTGCTTTGGCTTTGGCTTCAATGTAGTGACCTAAAGAAATAAGGCCAACAATCATCGCACTTGCTTCAAAATAGACATGACGAGAAGCTTCAGGGAACCACGATGGAATGAGCACAACCAACATTGAGTAGAACCATGCTGCGCCTGTACCCAAAGCTACTAGCGTGTCCATGGTCGCGCGTTTATGCATCAAGGATTGCCAAGCATTGGTGAAGAAGCTGCGTCCAGAAGTGGCTAACAACACTAAACAAACCACACCAATGAATCCCCAAGCCAGTTGGTCGTTAAATGTAGTAATGGTCATGCTGCCGCCGAACACGCCCCATGCCATTAGCGGTGCCCCAAGCAGTAGCGCACTCACTGAATTTTTTAGGAAGGCCTGTTGAGTGCGAAGTTGTTGCTCTTGCTGTTTTTGTTGTTGTGTTGCCGCATCATCAACAAACTCGGCGCCATACCCCGCAGCTTTGACTGATTCGATGAGCTTGTTTTCAATGAGATCACGTGTTTTGGAGGTGAAAACCAAGGCAGTTTGTTCGGCAAGGTTGATCTGAGCTTGGTCGACAAACTCATTCTTTTTCAGTGCTTTCTCTATCGAAGAGACACAACTCGCACAAGTCATCCCCTCAAGAACAAGGTGATAGGTATATTGGCTAGCTGCGGTTTTATCTTCACTCTTTTTATCTGCTTGTTCGTCTTCTAAATCTGAACTCGATGAAAGGTCATTCGTTTCTGAGTAGGGAGCTGCGTGGTAACCCAGGCTTTCGACCAGCTTAATCACCTCAGACTCAGAAAGCAGAGTAACCAGTGATAATTCCTGTTTGCTGACTTCTAGGTTTAAGGCTTGCTCAGTTTGTTCAAGCGCTTTAGTCAGTTTGCTCACACACTTGCCGCAACTCAGACCGGATAGCGAAAGGTGCAGCTGATTACCCATAGAATAGCCAAGCGTTGCTAACTGTTCGTTGAGCTGAATGTAACTAAATGGAGTCGAAATATCGATGTAGGTCGGCGATATGTCATTAATCATCGTGCTGTCGAGATCGCTAAACAGTGTGCGAACTTTCTTCGCGCAACCCATGCAATTTAGGCCGTTGAGCGCCGTTGTGTAGTAGTTCATATCGATACTCCAATTCTCATCTACGCCTAACATAAACCTTCCCGTAAGGGTAAGGTCAAACATAAATTCAAGAATTTGATCTTGGTGGAGTGCTAGCTGGTGGTTTCAGTTTGGAATGGAAGAGGGAAATTAAGAATGTGCGGCTATAATCTACTTGCTAAGACTATCTATTTACGACTTTAAGGGCGTAATTGGCCTTTCAATAACGGCTTTCGTACAACAACAGCGCATTAATCATTCACTACTGATTGTAGATTTAAGCGGTGGTGATAAAATAGCGCCCAAAATTTAGTGATGTTTGACTATTGCAGGCCTTGTAATGGCGAGCACTAAAAGAATCACCTACATAATCAAGGTATTTAAATGACGGTTAAAACTCGTTTTGCTCCTAGCCCAACTGGCTATCTTCACGTTGGTGGTGCACGTACTGCACTTTACTCTTGGCTATTCGCTAAGAACCAAGGTGGTGAATTCGTTCTACGTATCGAAGACACGGACCTTGAGCGTAACTCTCAAGAAGCGGTTGATGCAATTCTAGAAGGCATGCAATGGATGGGTATGGAATGGGATGAAGGTCCTTACTACCAATCTAAGCGTTTTGACCGTTACAACGAAATGGTTGATAAGCTACTTGCTGAAGACAAAGCATTCAAATGCTACGCGTCTAAAGAACTGCTTGATGAAATTCGTGCAGAGCAAGAAGAAAACAAAGAGATGGCTCGTTACGATGCTAACCACCCTAAAATTGTTGCAGCAAACGAAGCAGCAAAAGAAGGTGATGCATGCGTTATCCGTTTCCGTAACCCTAAAGAAGGCAGCGTAGTATTTGATGACCAAATCCGTGGTCGCATTGAAATCGCGAACAGCCAACTTGATGACCTAATCATTCGTCGTACAGACGGTGCACCAACATACAACTTCGTAGTTGTAGTGGATGACTGGGATATGGGTATTACACACGTTGTTCGTGGTGAAGACCACATCAACAACACACCTCGTCAAATCAACATCTATGAAGCACTAGGCGCGCCAGTTCCAACTTTCGCTCACTGTGCAATGATTCTTGGTGATGACGGTGCGAAACTTTCTAAGCGTCACGGTGCTGTTTCTGTAATGCAATACCGCGACGAAGGTTACCTACCAAATGCACTAAACAACTACCTAGTTCGTTTAGGCTGGTCTCACGGTGACCAAGAGATCTTCTCTCAAGAAGAGATGATTGAATTCTTCAGCCTGAAGGCTATCAGCAAGTCTGCTTCTGCATTCAACACTGATAAGCTACTTTGGTTGAACAACCACTACATCAAGACTTCTGAGCCTGAGTACGTTGCTAAATACCTGCAATGGCACCTAGACGCACAGAAGATCGATACAACAAATGGCCCAGCTATCACTGAAGTGATCAAGCTAGTTGGCGAGCGTTGTAACACGCTTATCGAACTTGCTGAGCAATCTCGTTACTTCTACGAAGATTTCTCTGAGTTTGAAGCTGGTGCAGCGAAGAAGCACCTACGTGGTGTTGCTAAAGGCCCACTAGAGCTTGCTCTTGCTAAGGTTGAAGCACTTGAAGATTTCACTACTGCAAACATCAAAGATGGTGTAATTGCAGCTGTATGTGAAGAGCTAGAGATCGGCATGGGTAAAATCGGTATGCCACTTCGCGTAGCAGTAACAGGCGGCGGTCAGTCTCCTTCTGTTGATGCAGTGATGGAGCTTGTTGGTAAAGAGCGCGTAATCGCTCGTATCAAGATGGCTCTTGAGTTCATCGCTGAGCGTGAAGCTAACGCTTAATTTGAGCGATTGATAGAATCAAAAAAGGGTCAGTAACTTGGTTACTGGCCCTTTTTATTTACTTAGCGTTTTATGTAGCTAAGCTTAGACTTTCTTGAAGATGATAGAGGTGTTGATTCCACCAAAAGCAAAGTTGTTGCTCATCAAGTATTCAACATCCAATTCGCGACCTGAGCCCGTGATGTAATCGAGCTTGCCGCACTGTTCATCGACATTCTTAAGGTTTAGGGTTGGGCTGAACCAACCGCTATGCATCATCTCTAGGCTGAGCCACGCTTCAATTGCACCACACGCACCAAGCGTATGGCCAAAGTAACTCTTAAGAGAGCTGATTGGTACTTCACCAAAGATATTCGCTGTCGCGTTACTCTCTGCAATATCACCTTTTTCAGTCGCAGTACCGTGCGCAGAAACATAGCCAATCTTCTCAGCTGGAAGTTGTGCGTCTCTCAATGCTTTCTCCATACAGATTTGCATGGTTTCCATCTGAGGTTGAGTCACATGAGCCGCATCACAGTTGCTCGCAAAACCTATGATTTCTGCGTAGATCTTTGCGCCACGAGCAACAGCATGTTCGTACTCTTCAAGGATCAGGGTTCCAGCGCCTTCGCCGATAACCAAGCCATCACGCTCGCTGTCGTATGGGCTAGGGGATTTCTTGGGTGTGTCGTTTTTTAAACTGGTAGCGAAAAGGGTATCGAAAACGGCAGACTCAGTTGGGCATAACTCTTCACCACCACCGGCAACCATTACGGTTTGGTAACCATGCTTGATCGCTTCATAGGCGTAACCAATGGCTTGGCTTCCTGAAGTACAGGCGCTGCTGGTGGGAATCACGCGGCCACGCAGACCAAAGAACAGACCTACGTTTACCGCGGCTGTGTGTGGCATCATTTGAACGTAAGTGGTTGCTGTGATTGCTCGTGTCGACTTCTCGTTCAGCATTACTCCGAAAGCACCAACCGCATCGGTACTGCCAGTTGAAGAGCCGTAAGCGATACCAGTTTCGCCATTGGTCAATACATCGTGACCAATTAAGCCGGCTTGCTCCAATGCATTCTCAGTCGCAACGGTAGCTAGGCGTGATACACGGCCCATGCCACGCACTTGCTTACGCTTGTAGTGTTTAGGCAGTTGGAAGTCATCAATAGGCGCGGCAAGTTTTGTGTTGAGACCATCATATTGCTCGAAGCTTGGCATATATTGAGTCGCATTTTCACAGGCCTTTAGCTTAGGCTCTATCTGTTGCCAGTCGTTACCAAAAGCAGTAACACCAGACATTCCAGTTACAACAACGCGGCGGGTCATACTAAGCCTCCATTTACTGAAATCACTTGGCGAGTTACGTAGCCTGCAATATCAGACATTAGGTAGCTGACTAGGCCGGCTACTTCTTCCGGCTCACCCATACGGCGCAGTGGTACTTGAGGAAGTGCATGATCTTTCACGTGCTCGTCAACCATACCTGTGTCAATTAAGCCAGGAGCGACACAGTTTACCGTGATCTTGCGTTTTGCGAGTTCTAGAGCAAGAGACTTAGTTGCGCCAATCACCCCCGCTTTTGCTGCAGCATAGTTAGTTTGACCACGGTTACCCATAATGCCGGATACCGACGCTAGAGTGACGATACGGCCACCTTTACGCTTTTGAACCATAGGCATTACACAAGGGTGAAGTACGTTGTAGAAGCTATCTAGGTTGGTATGGATCACACCATCCCACTCTTCTTCCGTCATCGCGGGGAATGCAGTGTCACGAGTAATGCCCGCGTTGTTCACTACACCATAGTAAGCACCATGTTCAGCGATATCAGACTCAAGCTTTTCGCGACACTCGCTTCGTTTGCTGATATCAAATTGAATAAGACGTCCAGCGCCACCCAGTTCGGTGATCGACTTTAGCGTCTCTTCAGCACCTTGCTTGTCACCCATGTAATGAACGGCGATTTCAAACCCGTCTTTCGCGAGTTGAATAGCGATCGCTTTACCAATACCTTTACTGGCACCAGTGACTAAAACCTGACGGCTCATGATGGGCTCCTAGTTTTCATTTCTTGTAATTTTTGTTCGGTCGGCACGTAGACGTTGAGTTGGCATTGAGCCACTAACTCACCTCGGTCTTCGACTCTTGCGGTAAACACAGCCATACCGCTGTCTTCCATCATCTGTTCGGCGTAGATATCAAGGGTCTGACCTTGAGTAAACTCATCACACAGTGATTTATAGCGACGAGAGCCGAGTAAGAATCCGATTGGGGGCGTGGTGCCGTTTTTAAGTGCGTGATATCCAGACCATGCCGCTACAGACTGCGCCATAAACTCGATTCCAACATATGCTGGTACCGTTTGAGATTCGGCGTCAAAGAACAGATTATGGTCACCAATATCGACCTGACAGTGGGTCGACAACGCCTCTACGCTGATAGCACGATCGATTAATATCATCGGATCATCGTGAGGGAGAAGTTGGTCTACAGAAGGGATATCAGTCATTTACTACACCAAAAATCAGGCTAATGTTGTTGCCACCAAAAGCAAACGAGTTGCTTAAGATGTTCTTTGCTTTAAGTTTCTGTGAACAGTTTACCAAATCAATCTCAATATCTTCAGCTTTATCCTGACATTTTTGTAAGGGAAGCGGTAAGTCATATTTCAAAATATGCCACGCAATTGCAGCCTCAATCGCACTTGCTGCGCCTAGAGTATGCCCGGTCAGCGGTTTGGTAGAACTGACGGGAACCTTGTTTGCAAAAATACGATGAATGGCTTTACTTTCCATCGAGTCATTGAGTGGCGTTGCTGTACCATGTGCATTGATATAACCAATGTCTTCTGCGTTTAACTGTGCAGAATGTAACGCTTTTTTCATTGCTTGTTCAGCACCATTGCCTTCAGGGTGAGGCGCTGAAATGTGGTGTGCATCAGAGCTATCACCACAGCCTAATAAGGCAATTTGAGGTGTGTTTTGAGTAGAATGAACACGCTTGATCTTGGTTTTACTGAGCAACATAAATGCGGCTGCTTCACCAATATTGATGCCATCTCGAGATTCGCTAAATGGCTTACAATGTTTGGTTGAAAGGGCTTCAAGACCATGGAAACCATTGAGTGTCAGCTTACACAAGGTATCCACGCCACCGACTAACACGGCATCAGACATGCCTGAATCTAACAAGCGCTGGGCGGTCAGAAACACGCGGCCGCTGGATGAGCAAGCCGTAGAGATGACGTAGTTTGGTCCTGTTAACGCGCAGTATTGGCTAATGAACTCAGAAGTGTCACCAAGCTCTTGTTTTGAGTAATGGTAATCTTCTGGAAACTCACCGTTTGTCAGTTTTTGTTTGAAGGCCGCTTCACCATCGGAGATACCAGAGGTGCTGGTGCCTATAACAACAGCAATACGGTCTGCGCCAAACTGTGCCTTGGCAAGTTCAATAGAATCTTTGATTTGGTTGAGAGCTGACAACGCCAGCTGATTGTTGCGAGTGGCATACTTCACGAGGGTGGATGGAACCTCTGGTAGCTCACCTGCGATTTTGCCAACGACAGTGTGTTTGCCGTCGTTCAGCATATCGCTCACTTCAACCATGTTTGGTTCACATTCGCCTTTTAGGCAGCTATGAATGTCAGTAATACTTGAGCCTAGCGCTGAGTGGAAACCACAGTCTTGGATATAAATAGGCATAGTGTTTAGCTCTTACTTGGGTTATCGACAATCGTTGAATCCAACGTTTGTATAGTAATGGTGTAGCCTTGGGTCAAATGTTTAAAAACAATGTTGCCTGCCGTTTTGTGTGTATTCGGTTCGGCTTGGTAATCAATTCGGATGATTGCCTGCTTTTTGTCATTAAACACTGTGCGGCTGTTATCTGTATCGACCAAATGCCAACCTATGCCTTGCAGAGACTGAGCCCATGCTTCAATTGGCCATAGAGTCAGCATTAAATTAAAAAGCACCTGTTCGGGTTGCGGTAAAGTCGCGCCAAGGCCAGATAGCACTTGCGTTTCAATGGCTTGATTTTGATATTGCAGCGATAGGATGCGCGTTCCCCAAGAGGAAAAACCCGCTAACACGACTTTATCCGCTGTGACTTCGACTTGAACAGGAAGCTGCTGTGTGTCGGTTTCCCACGTGGCGCTAATCAGCTGACTGGCCGTGAGGGAATACCCTAGTTCAGCTGGCATTGGTAGTGCTAGCTCGGTGTCATTGTCGATAGACACACTGGCACCACTCGGTTGCTGAGAAACCATCGAGCAGGCAGTAAGTAGAATACCCACTAGTGTGACGAAGGTTACCTTTAATGTCTGGATCATCTAAAAGCCTCTCGAGTAATTGGTCCTTCTACGTTTTTACTACTGTTGATCGCGAGTGGAGAAAGCAGCCAAGCGACAAAGATCCCTGTCAGAACCGTCACCCCGAAGCTATGAATAGCATGAGTCTGGCTCAGCGACAGTAAGCCGAATGAAAGTAGTGTTGTGAGACCTGACAAGGTGATCGCTAATAAGGTGCTCAGCGATTTCTTTTGCTCAGCAAAGAACAGGGTGTAGTCTATGCCAATCCCTAAAATCAGAATCAAACCAAGCAGGTTAAATAGGTTCAGTGTCGAGCCTAAAATGCCCGTGACCGCCAAACCTGCTACGCCTGCAATCAATGAAGGCAACAGCATTAACAGGCTTTGCTTCACACCATAGCGCCAGCCTAACAGCATGCCAATAGCTGCCAATGCTATCAATAACAGCTCGGTAATCTTGACGCGGTACTCAGCAAAAAGAGAGGAGATTTCATCCGCTTTATTGAGGTGTTTCACACCTTGCTTCTGAGCAAAATCTGACTCCAACCACTGTGAGAACAGCTCAGCATCAGTGACGTCTTTTATCAAAATGACCGACGCTGCTTGCCCGTCGATAGGTTTTAACCAAAGTGGTCGAACAGGCTCTGAGACTGGAGACTCCAAAAATCCAGATACCGTGATTGGTTCGAATTTTGGTAGTTCTGGAAACGTAGACCAACCGAGAGAGCTTTGTAATATATGGCTTTGTTGACTATAGAGTTGTTCAACCAACTGATAGTTATCATGCTGTTCTTGTTTACTTAACAAGTGTTGATTGATGCTGCGATACCCGGAGATACCTTGGCTATTGACCAGCGAATCTAAGCTTGTGGTGATTTCTGTCAATTTTTTGAGTAGCTTTTGGTCGCTCTGAGCTGTGACCAAAAGCATATTTTGACCACTGCCTAACCCTGATATCTCAGTAATGGCTTGCTCTTGTTGTTTGAGTTGTTCGGGCATAGCCTGAAGCTGGCGAATATCGTCGTCGTAACGAATTTGACTGAGTGACATCAAGCTAACGACAGTCACTGTTAACGGTAAGCCAATTCTAAATTTTTGGTTGCTCCAAAGGCTTAACCAAGTATGCCAAAGTTTCGACAGGGGAAGAGGGCGCTCTTGGCCTGGTTTTACCGCTAAAACGGGGTACCAGCACACCACACTGGCGTAAGCTGCGATCAGTCCAATCGACGAAAACAGAGCCAGTTGCTGCAAGCCTGGGAATGGCGCAACCAGTAGCCCTAAGTATCCGATTAAGCTGGTGATTAAACCTAGAGTGATGGCAATGAAAATATGCTTTAGGCCTTTATCGCTCTGCCAGTGGCTTCCTGCGGCCAAACGGTCAGTGAGATAGTGAAAAGAGTAATCGATGGATACGCCAATCAAGCTAGCGCCAAACACCAAGCTGAATAGATGCACCTTACCAAAGATAGCGATAGTGCTTGCCAGTGCAACCAATAATCCTGTACTGATTGAGAGTAAAGATAAGGCAAGTGGTAGCGCACTACGAAATGTCAGCCACACCAATAAAATAACGCCTGCCAATGAGCCCAAACCAATGGTACTGATTTCTGATTTCGCGCTTTCGGTACCGTAATTGGCGTAGAACACCACACCAGTATGCTGCACCTTGACGCCAAATTGTTTTTCGACCTCGCGCTCAATTGAATCAAGATCTGGAAGTTGTTCTTGAATCGCCAAGCTATAAGGTGATTCCGCCAGAGTAGCCGTGACTAAAATATGAGTTTGCTCATTCGACTGGGCCGTGAGATAGCCCTCTTTCAGAACAAAGTTACTTGATTGGACGCCAATAGCACTGATGTAGTCGCGAAATAACAAGAATGGGTCGAGAGATAACTCTGCTGCAGTGACGCCTGAGAATGGATTGTACAGAGACTGAATCACATATTGAGCTCGTGAATCAGGCGAGTGGGTCAGCGTCTCTTTTTGTTGCTGGGTAAGCAGTTGAGCTCGGTGACGAAAGTAGAAATCGCTCCACTGGCTTTGGGTGCTGGCGCTGATTTTGCCTTGAACTTGCTGAAACAGAGTTGGCTGACTTGAAAAGGCTCTTTGGTTGAGAGCTTTTTCAAAAGCGTCGGTCGCAACCATGGTTTGTTCGATGTCGGGGGCGCTGATGATAAACACCACTTGCTCGCTCATCGAGCTGGATATCTGCTGAAAGGCTTGCTCTACCATTGGGTCTTGCTGGTTTTCTGGTAGTAACTTTAGGATGTTGCTTTCAATGGGTACCGACGAAGAAAAAGCGAATTGTTTTATCAACAACCCGCTAAACAGCATTACAACAACAAGCCAAACAAGGGCAAGACTAGAGTTGGAATTGTTTCGCTTCAGCATCTGATAATACTTCCGGTAGATGGCTTAACTGACTGAATTCGATCACTGTGCTATCTCCACGAATCTCTTTCAACTCAATACGTTCAATATCGCTGTTGCCTTGCAGCGTGATAGCCTCAAACACCGCATTCATCGGTGCATTTTTGGGCTTTAGAGTCAGTGTCCATGCTTGTACATTTTCATCAGAGCTGGTGTTAGTTGCGGGCTCAAAATTGAGTGCGAACTGTTCCTGAAGTTTTTGCGTGTCCCCATGAAACACTGACAAGAAGATATGGCTGAAATAAAACGCCATTGGATTTTCTTTGTCGGTGATGATTTTTGCGGGTTGATCGGCAAACCTTTGGCTCAGTTTGTTATCGGTGAGCACTAAGTTCACGGGAAACGGAGTGGTTTGTGTCCAGAGTAAGCCACTTGATTTGTCTAACAGAAATGTACCTTGTGACGTTAAAGGCTGGGCGAACATCTCCATATTGCGTGTTTGAGTGAACTCACCACGCACAATACTATTTTCGCTGAGCACCGTCTGCAGCTCTGAAATAGAATTGACAGCAGCAGAGTTTTCTTTGGCGCTTACAAGGCCGCTTGCCATCATCGCAGTAAGTCCAATTAGCGCGATATTGATGTATTTGCGACTGCGTTTAAACAGATTCATGGTTCACCTGCTGTGGGTTAGAGGTTTGTGTTTGATGTTCAGTTGCTAGAGGTAAGCAACCAAATTGGTGCCAGTGTTCGACTTTGTCAGTAAACACTTTGGGTGAGGCAAAGCACATCTCTTGTTCTTCGATGGTGACGGCAACCTGCATGGTGTGAGCACGTGTCATTCGAGCACCGGTTAGAGCATCATGAATTTCATAATCGACGCGCAGGCGATTTTCCCACTCGGTGAGTTTCGCCGTTACCTTAATCTTGTGATTAAACGGTATCGCCTTAATGTATTTCACGCGGGTATCGATGATAGGCCACATGTAGCCAGAATCCTTCATCTCATGGTAGTTGTACTCAATCTTATCCATCATGATGCGCCTAACTTCTTCAAAGAATCGGAAGTAGTTGCCGTGATAGATCACGCCCATTGGGTCGGCATCTTGGAATGAGGTGATAAGCGTCACCTCAGATTGTAATGGGTGAAGGATTTCAGACATAAATCGCTCTCAACAATATTGCGTAAAGGGTTGGCTACTTTATGAGTAAAGTGACCAGTGCTGACTTTGAATACGAGCAATGAAGTGGCGTAGATCGCCTTCAAGTGGTCGATCTTCTACGATAAATTCAAACTCCTTAAGCACTTCGTCGCGAATGTGCTTGAGGTTCTCACTCATGTGGTGCTCATCAAGCTCATTGTGGCGCTTACGAAGTTCGAGTGCTTGTGTCCCCGCCAGTAGTGACGCTGCTGCCACTTGTTCGGTTAGCTCTAGAACGCGTAAACAGTCACGAGCTGCGATGGTGCCCATACTCACTTTATCTTGGTTGTGACACTCAGTTGAGCGAGAGAATACGCTTGCTGGCATGGTGTGTTTCAATGCTTCTGCTGTCCAAGCTGAAACGCCAATCTGTACTGCTTTAAAGCCGTGGTTGATTGGCTTACGTTCGCCTTCAGCACCCGTTAGGTTGAATGGCAAACCGTTGTTGAACTTGTAGTCCATCAGCTGAGCCATTTGACGGTCAAGCAGATCAGCAAGGTTCGCAACTGCAGTTTTTAACGTATCCATCGCCATTGCAATGTGTCCACCGTAGAAGTGTCCACCGTGCAGTACGCGCTCATTATCACCATCGATAATTGGGTTGTCGTTGGCACTGTTTAGCTCGTTCTCGATCATTTGGCGTAGCCAAGGCAGAGAGTCTTGAACCACGCCGATAACATGTGGAGCACAGCGCAGAGAGTAACGATCTTGGAGGCGATCACTGTTACGTGGCGGGCGATCCGCTTGCAGATCATCACGCAGCCATGCAGCAACTTGTTGTTGACCAGGATGAGGTTTGACTGCAAACAGCGCTTCATCGAAATGGAAGTCATTGCCGTGCATACCGACTGATACCATAGCGGTGATCTTAGTTGATAGCTGAGCTAGATATTCCGCACGCTTGTAAGCGATACAAGCTAATGCCGTCATTACAGACGTACCATTCATCAACGCCAAGCCTTCTTTTGGCTTAAGTTTGATAGGGCTAATTCCTAACTCTTTGTAGACGTCACTGGTTGGGCGCACTTCACCTTTGTAGATTACATCACGCTCACCAATCAGTGCTGCGGCTAAGTAAGACAGAGGTGTTAAGTCGCCACTGGCACCCACCGATCCTTCTTGAGGAATGCGTGGTGAGATGTCTTGGTTGATTAGGGTAACGATCTGGTTGAGTAGATCGTGAGTCACACCAGAGACACCTTGTGATAACGAACAAAGACGAGTTGCAAGGACTGCACGAGCTTGTTCGTGAGACAATATTTCACCTAAACCACAGCCGTGAAAACGTGTTAAATGCAGTGGTAGCTCGTCAACTAGGTTTGGCGGAATCGCAACCGTACATGAGTCACCGTAACCCGTCGTTACACCGTAAATCACACCTTCTTCTTTCAATAGGCGTTCTAAGAAAGCGACACCACGGTCGATCTTAGATGTGAATGCTTCACTTGTGTTCATCGAGGCTTTTGCGCCTTGTGAGATAGCGACAACATCCTCAATCGTGAGGCGCTCGGCACCAAAGGTGATGCTATTTGAATTCTTTTTCGTCATGGTGCTTGCTCAATGTCCAAAAATTAAAAAAGTTGTACCACTGAAGCGGTGCTTGCAGTGTGTAGTGCTGAAGTCGATTTGCGTATTTTTGCACGACTTGCTGTAAAGATTGTTCGCGAGTCTTTCTTGGTAGCTCGATCTTGTTGCTAAAATGCTCGAAATAGACATTAAAATGCGGCTTAGATTGTGAGTCGTCACGTAACCCAAACAGCAAAAATACGGGTGCTTTGAGAACCGAGGCTAACATAAATGGACCTTGAGGGAATGGAGCTTCCTTACCTAAGAACTCAGCCCATACTGAGCGGCTCTCTTTGCTGGTGGAAGTTCGATCGCCAACAATCACGATCCATTCGCCTTGCTCTAGTTTCTGTTGTAACAAGATAGCGGTATCAGGCCCCATCGATGTCACCTGAATCAGATTTAAATCAGACTGCGGGTTAACCGCTTTCATCACGGAATTAAAACGTTCGGCGTGTTCTGTAAAAACCAGGGCGTTGATTTTGATGTTCGAGTGTCTGCGACCTAAAGCTCGGCACAGCTCAATATTGCCAAGGTGAGATCCAAGGATTAGCACACCTTGCTTATTTGCCACCATGCTCTCGAACTGGTCTTGGCCATGAATAGTCAGGTTATCTGCCGAGAAATCACCTTTCCATGCCGCGAGCTTGTCGAGCATCGTATGGCCAAATGAAAGCAGATGGTTGTAACTGGTTAGTTCTCCGGGGAGCTCAATATTTTGCTGTTCCGCATAGGCTTTTAATTGGAATAGATATTGTTCGGAAGCGTTTCGCGCACGCTGGCCCGTCAAGTGGTAGTAACGCATCACACCACGCAGAATGAGGTTGAACACACCGCGACCTAACAAGGTATAAATGGCTAATAACAGCTTAATGCCTAATACTGTGCCGCGTTCTTGAGTGCGGGACCAGTGTGGTTGTTCAGAAGCTTGCGGCTCTGAATCAGTCGATAAATTTGGGTTATTATCAGCTGAATCGGATTTGAAATGGCGAGCAATCAGTTTTGGTGCTCTTGGCAGCATGCTGAAGAATAGACGTGTATGCATCCAACTGATTTTGACGTTATCCCACAACGCATCGAAATGAGAGATGCCGTTCTCAGGATAGATAACGCGCGTTTCAACGAAGTCTATGTCGCAACCTTCCCAATACAGGCGAACCAAAATCTCGATATCGAAGTCCATTCTCGAACCAACATCGTACTTATTCAACACAGTTTGAGTTTGGTTGATAGGATACGCTCTAAAGCCACACATGCTGTCTTTAATTGATAAAGAAAGGGTTTCTATCCATACCCAGATATGTGTCGCGTAGCGCCCATAGAGCCTTGCTTTGGGTACGCTGTCGTCGTAGATAGGCTGGCCTGATATCAGACGTTGTGGCTTAGCTTGTGAGGCCTCAATCAATGTTGGCAAGGCTTCCAGGTCGTGTTGCCCATCAGCATCTATCTGAATAGCGTGGCTAAAGCCTAGTTGCTGCGCTTTTTTGATTCCGGCTTTTACTGCGCCGCCTTTACCTTGGTTCTGTTCAAGCGTCACCAAGGTTACGTTTGAATTCTCTGCTAGGGGAGACAGAAACTGTTTTGTTGTGAGTTCACTGCCATCGTCAACGATGATGATCGGTAACTCAAAATGATGAAGTGACGACACCACAGCCGGCATGGTTGCGCCATGGTTAAAGCACGGGATAAGGAAGCAAGCCTTGTAGCTGCTTTCTTTTGTGTGGTGTTGAGAAGTAGCCTCGACGGGAGCGCTATTCACTTTTTTCTCCCAGCTTCATTTTGCCTGAAGAGTGGGTCTGTTCACCGTTGTTTGATGTGTAACTAAAGCTCAGCTTGTCTTTGTCAGCATCCCATTTGAGTGATAGCTGGATTGTAGCGTCAGGCAGGATAGGCTCTTGGAACTTAATGACTTCCATTCCTTTAAAGAAACCAGGAACGCCTAACTCTTGGACTGCGTAGTGAAGTGCCCAATCAATTTGCGTGACGCCAGGTAGAATAGGGAAGCTCTTGAAGTGCCCATTAAAGTCGGTGATATCTCCGCTAACATGAAGTGTCAGGGTCGATTCATTTTCTACCGTGTCTACAGCAATGATGTTTGGTTTTCTTTTATCCATAGGGCGTGCTTAGAATCCTTGGGCAAATATTGGTTCTTTGACAAAAATATAAAAAGATAATCTCAGTGTAAAATACGATCAGCGGTTTCTATGATTTTATTAGCTGTTCTATGTGAGATGTTAATCGCTTACCTTGGCTGTTGAGGGGGATCTCATCGACAACACGGTATTTTCTCGGGATTGCGATTGGCTCTAACCACTTTCTGAGTTCTGTACGCAGCATCAACCAGAATTTACCTTTGCTCATGGTCGATAGAGCGGCTTGGCCTTCATCTGATAATACCAAAACAGAGGCTAATATTAATCGCTCAGGCTCCTCAAATGGAATAACCACGCACTCACTTATCCAAGGCAGTTGCTCCAGTCGCTTTTCCACTTCAACCAGTGATACTCGCTTTTCTTCTATCTTGATCACTCGGTCCGTTCGGCCCTTCAATATGAATTGATTCTCCGAGACCATCTCGCACTCATCAGAGGTTTGATACCAGTTATTCTTATCGATGTACGGCGACAATAACTTAATGCAATTCTCACTGTTGAGACTAGCCTCAATACAGGCAAAAAGCTGCCAAGGCGTTTGAGCGCTCTCTTGCTGACGAAATGCGATGCCACCGGTTTCTGTGCTACCAAAGACTTCAATCGGTAAATGACCAAGCAGATCTCGTGACTGGTGAGCCGACTCGGTAGGCAATGGACCACCCGAAGAGAAGATTCCTGCAAGTTGTACCTTGTTGGTCTCATGCTTTAATCGTTTAAGTAGCGCTGGGCTGCTGATCAGTACACAGTTTTGATTTGCGTGAGATAAGATCTGTTCTGGGTATTCAAGGTTGTGTCGAGCAAATGGAACACCAGAGCATAGTGGCCATAAGATTCTAAACAGCAAACCATAGATATGTTGATGAGAAACTGTGCTTTGGATTTGGTTTCCCTTGAGTAACTCACCCCAGTTCTTGTGTACCTGAGCGGTCTCAATATCGAGGTGCTCTAACGTTTTATCTATCGCTTTTGGCGTGCCACTTGAACCTGAAGTGAACAGAGTTAATGGGACTGTTGCCAAATCAATGGTCGTAAGATTCTCGGTTAGAGGTTTTTGTGCTTCAGTGTTTGAATCCAATAAGGTTTGGATATTACGAACGTCATTCACCTCAACTTCGCCAATCGAGTTATCAACTAGCAGGCAATCAAACTGCTTACTTAACTCAGCAAGCGCACATGGCTGGTAGTTGCCCGGTAAGATGATGTGTTTGTTGGCTGCTGTACATGCCAAAAAGGCCACCGAAAATAGGTAGCTGTCTTGGGTACAAATCGCGATTCGTTGAAAAGGGGATAAAGACAAAAATTGTACGAGTTGAGATAAGTCGTCGTTAAATGTTTGCCACGTAATCTCGCTATTGTCGTCAAAGCAGACAATAGATTCAGGGGCTCTGTCCTGGCTAAGAAGCTCAGACAACGAGGTGTAAGATACGGTTTGGGTCATAACAATTTAACTCTGACGAATGCGCTGTCTTACTACCCACTCTCCTGCAAAGAGTAACCCTGCAAACAGATAGCTGAGTAAGCCATTGTATAGGGTCCATACTTCTAGCGGTTGGAAGCAGGTGTAAAGGGCAATAGAGCCATTGATAACAAAGAACAAGCACCACACTTTGGTGACTTGTCGTGTGTAATCAACGCCACTTTGCGGAAGTTCAGGCTCTTGAAGGCGAGCAAGACGTTCGATAATCGTTTGTGGTTGCCATAGGCTCGAAGCGAATACAACCAGCATACAAACATTAACGATAACGGGATAATAGGTTAGCCAGCCGTGCTGCTTAAAGGCTAAGCCTAAAGCCAGCAGAACAATACCGGCACTTCCACTGATCCAAGCTAGGTGTTTTAGCTCTTTGATTTTAGCCTGACCGCCGGTGAAAATGCGTACAGCAAAGATAGCGGCTAAGGCAATACCAACGGTTTGTAAGCCAAACTTGTTGAGTCCAAAGTAAACCGCTATTGGATAAGTGAAAAGTATAATTGCCGACAGTAAAGTCAGCAGAGGACGCATTAGGCGTCCTTCAATAGTTCAACCACAGATTCGACAACGTCATTAACGGTGCGCACTGCTTTGAACTCTTCAGGTTTTATCTTCTTACCTGTGACGTTCTGTAGGTGAACGACCAAATCAACGGCATCAATGCTGTCTAGGTCTAGATCAAGATAGAGATGAGCTTCAGGGGTGATATCTTCAGCATCAAGCTCGAACAGCTCAATAAGCGCATCTTTAACCTGGTTGTATACTTCTTGTTGGTTAGCTTGTGTCATAAAGATCTGTCTAGTTATTCGTTTGAGAAGAGATGTAGTTCGCTAGATTTTCAACTGACGCAAAGTGCTGTCGAGTGTTTGAATCATCTGCATCGATAACAATGTTGTACTTTTTCTTGATAGCAAGGCCAAGCTCAAGGGCATCGATAGAGTCTAGTCCAAGTCCATCACCAAATAGTGGAGCTTCCGTTTCAATCTCATCAATGCTCATGTCTTCAAGGTTCAATGCGTCGATGATCAGTTGTTTCAGTTCGTTGTGTAATGTTTCCACTTTGGCCTACTTAATGCTTTATCTGAATGCTGCTTTAAGGGGGCGATTCTACATTATATGAGGTATTTTCGAAATGCCGATATCGCCTGTTATGTTATTGATACGCTAAATGTTTTCTTCGGAAGGGAAAATTGTTTGTGCAAGATGATGATTAAGGCGCCTTGCTGCCGAAGTTAAATTATTTGAGCCTTCAATAAATGGTTCGACTTCTATTTTACCTTTCACCGCGACATGAAAAAAGGGCTTCGACGCAGGAACTTGATACCATTTTTTCTCTTTCGTTAAGAATGTCGGAGAAACCGTAATATGAATCACGCGTAAATCGGTTTGTGTTCGAGTCGCGATTTGTGCCGCCCCACGCTGTAAGGATGGTTCAATTCCTGGCGTTGTGCGAGTTCCTTCGGGAAAAATCAGCATGACATTGCCACGTGAGAAGCGTTCTTCACAGCGCTCTAAAAGATCGTCAGGGGCTTGGTTCGGTATATAACCTGCCGCTTTGACAATCCTTTTCATAAAAGGGTTTTCCCAAATGGCCGCTTTGACGAGGCAATCACATTGAGGAAGTTGAGAGGCGATCAGCACATAGTCAATCAAACTTGGGTGGTTGGCGACGATAATGCAGTTACGGTCGTTACGCAGTAGTTCTGCACCATCAATTCGGTAATCGATTGCTCCGGTGAACTTCATGATTTGGCAAAAGGCGTTGAATGAGAAACGGATTAATCGCTGTGCTTTAAGCTCTCTTTTAATGGTATTGGGATTGGTTAGCGCGATAGTCGGTAAGATTAAGAAGCTTAATACTAAGCCACCTAGACCAAAGATGGTAAAGCACAGCCCTGTCGCGAATACTCGCCAATACTGGTCTACTCTGCTCATTACGCTGTACCTGTCTCGGTGTTATTTACCCAAGACCAAGTTTGGTGCTTGCCAGCAATAGCCCACCTATTTGTACCTAATAAGATATGTTGGAGCGTTTGTAACCCTTGTGGTAACACGGAAGGTGCTTGGTTGGTCTCTACTGTCCTAGTAATAGAGTATTCACTGCCAGCGGTGAGCACTAAGCCCAGCGCATAATCAGCAAAGTTCTGTGTTTCGTACTCTTGGTAGAGCTCGGGCAGAGGTTGGTCGAAATCGATAACTAACACTCGATGCGACGGATATTGATGAAGGTAAAGATAAGCTTCGATCAGAGCGTTATGGAAAGTATCTTGCCCTGCGGCTATTGAAGTCAGTGGAATCGGTGCTTTGGCGGCAATGGTGGTTAGACCAGCTGCGGTATTATGTACCGACTGCGAGAACGCCATTGGTGAGGCATCATCACCTTCCAATATCGACTGGATCAAGGTTGCGGTTCGGTGCAGTTCACCATGTCGACTGGCAAAAACCAGATAATCAATCGAGTTGTCTTTTAAGAGTGTCAATGCAGTTTGAACGGCCAATTTACTTTGTAGGCTCATTCGGCGGCGCATCATCGGTGGGATCGCTTTAAATTCAGTTGAGCCATCTTGTGGCCAATCTAAATTAGTGCTCCACGCTTGCCATTGGGCAACAGAATTGAGACCAGCCGAATTTGCAGACCATTTCTCAATATTAAACGACATTAATTGGGATTGATTTGACATAGAGTATTGATTTGCTTTGAGTCTAACTAAATACTATGCGCGCTTATAAATAAACACAGATAAGGAATTTAAATGAAATTACTAAAAATAGCAGTTTCAATGTTATTCATATTCGTTCTTGCAGGGTGTGGACGCGTCCAACCTGTAATGAATGTTGAGGATACTCCAGTTGCACTGAATCTTCAAAGTAAACAGGTTAAATCAGCTATTTCTGAATCTGCTGAAAATCGAGGCTGGTTGGTTTCAGAAATAAAGCCTGGTTTGATCCGCGCTGAATTGTATGTTCGTTCGCACCACGCTGTGGTTGAAATTCCTTATAGTGATAAGTTTTACTCTATTCTTTACGTTGAATCAGAGAATTTGAAGTACGACGATGGTGAAATACACCGTAATTACAACCGTTGGGTTAATAACTTAAACGTTGATATTAAACGTAAGCTTGCGCAAATGGCAGCTGAGTAACTCTCTATTATTTAAAGTTAGGTTTTTCGTGTCGGAATATAAATTAGATCCATTCAACGCATTAGAAGCAAAAACAGAAGCGCAGAAATTGTCTTTCGCTCCGATTGTTTTTCATACTGCTCGTACACTTCGTGATTTAGGCATTTTGAAAGCGTTAGATGACGCGGGCAACGAGGGTTTACCAGCAGAGTCTATCTCTGAATCGACCGGTGTCTCTGAGTACGGCGTGAAAGTCCTGCTCGATATGGCGTTAAGTGCTCATATTGTGACTTGGGAAAAGCCTAACTACAAAATGGCTAACCTTGGTTTCTACCTTCTGCATGATGGTATGACTAACGCAAACATGGATTTCACAGCCGATGTTTGTTATGCCGCGATGATGCATCTAACAGAAGCGATTGAAGAAGGCACACCTGCAGGCTTGAAAGAGTTGGGTGATTGGGAAACCATTTACCAAGGCTTGTCTCAATTGCCAGAAAAAGCAAAAGAGAGTTGGTTCAAGTTTGATCACTTCTATTCGGATCGCTCGTTCCCTGTGTTACTTGAAAAAGTCTTCAGCAAGAAACCTAAGTCGCTGGTGGATATCGGCGGCAACACGGGTAAGTGGGCGATGCAATGCTGCAACCATGATGCGGACGTTGAGGTGACGATTGTTGATTTGCCACAGCAGCTAGAAATGGCAATGGCAAACGCGGCAAAGCATGGTCATCAAGAGCGAGTCACGCCATTCCCAGCGAATATGCTCGATAAACAGCAAACTCTGCCAACGGGCGCGGATGTTTGGTGGATGAGTCAGTTCCTTGATTGTTTCTCGCCAATGGAGATTCTGAGCATATTAAAGCGCGTTCGCTCTCATATGTCAGAAGATGCGACTGTCTATATCCTTGAACTGTTTTGGGATTCACAGAAATACGATGCGGCTTCTTATAGCTTAAACGCGACGTCTCTCTACTTTACCTGCTTGGCCAATGGCAACAGTCGTTTTTACCGCAGTGAAGATTTCTTAGAGATTGTTGAAGAAGCGGGCTTTGAAGTGGTAACGCGTACCGACGATATCGGTCTTGGTCACACGCTTCTAGAATTGAAAGCTGGCGCGCAATAAAAATAACAAACATGGCTTAAATAATGAAAAAACTATCAACTCAAGTGGTGATCATCGGAGCTGGGCCATCAGGGTCTATTGCTGCGTCTTTACTTCATAAAAAAGGCATCGATGTTCGAGTGATTGAAAAGAGCGTATTCCCTCGCTTTTCTATTGGTGAAAGCCTATTACCAGCTTGTATGGAAGTGATTGAACAGGCTGGGATGACTGACGCAGTGATCAACGCTAACTTCCAATACAAAGATGGCGCTGCCTTTCGCAAAAATGGCGTTTATACGGCGTTTAATTTTGAAGACAAGTTCTCTTCTGGCCCTGGAACTACGTTTCAGGTTCAGCGAGGTGCCTTTGATAAGGTTTTGGCAGATACGGCTGAGGCGCAGGGTGTCTGCATTGATTACCAACATGAGTTAATGGGCATTAATTTCACCGACGACAGCACCATTTTAGATGTACAAGTGCTGGGTGGAGAGCGTTATCAGATAGAAGCGCAATACGTTCTGGATGGCAGTGGTTTTGGTCGAGTGCTACCAAAAATGCTTAACTTGGCAGAGCCGTCATCGCTCCCTCCACGCAAAGCTATTTTTACGCACATTAACGATCATATTGCAGAGGTGGATACCGATCTTGAATATGACCGAAATAAAATTCTTATCTCTGTGCATCCAACCAACCCTGATGTTTGGTATTGGTTGATCCCGTTTAGTAACGGTGTCTCTTCGTTTGGTGTCGTAGGAGAGCCTAAGTTCTTTGAGTCCTATCCAGAAGACAAGATTGCTGCAATTAAACAGCTGGCAGCGGAAGAGCCGGGCTTGGCTGAGATACTGGCAAGCGCCGAGTATCCAAACCCTGCGGGTGAAATTGGTGGCTATTCTGCCAATGTAAAACATTTGGCGACGGATAAGTACGCGTTGCTTGGCAATGCCGGCGAGTTCCTTGACCCGGTGTTCTCGTCAGGCGTGACGATTGCGATGAAGTCGGCACAGTTTGCGGTTGAGTGTGTCGAAAAGCAACTTAACGGTGAGAAGGTAGATTGGGAACGCGATTATGCCGCTCCTTTGATGGTTGGTGTAAACACCTTTAGAACGTATGTTGAGGGGTGGTACTCAGGTACTTTGCAGGATGTGATTTTCTATCAAGATCCAAATCCAAAGATTAAGCAGATGGTGTGCTCAATTCTGGCGGGTTACGCATGGGAGCAAGCCAACCCTTATGTGAAAGAGTCTAAGCGCCGATTGGCGACACTGGCTGAGATATGCCGAAACTAGGTAATCGATTTTGTATGTAGCAATACTCTAAATTGCCACGATGGATCGTCATAAATTAAAAACAGCCGCAATGTGCGGCTGTTTTTGTATCTGAAAAATATGGGCGGTCAGCTTAATCGGATTTAAGCCTATTTTAAGTCGATGCTGTTCAATCGTCCCATAAATATAAGTAGATCAATTACGTCTTTGTGAGCATCAAGCAGCGCACGTTTGGTTTGGCTGTAAGCGGCAAGTCTGCCGTGCTTTCTAATGGAGCACACCTTAGTTTTGTATTTGTAGTCGCCGTTTTCTGAGAATACACGCCACTTAGCGATGTAGCATTCGTCGCGGTGTTCGGGATCACTCTGAGTTGGATTTGGTTTGAATACAATTTTGGGTTCTAGACTATGAGGCAGGCGCGTCATCAGGTAGGGCTCTTTGAGGACTTTGGGCCAAAATTTGCCCCATAGCTGTCTGCCCAGTTCATCTCTTAATTTAATGGTTTTCTTCAGTGCTTTGTCTTCACCCATACGAACAAAACCGACCGACCGATGCAACACCGTATCTTCGGGAGTATGAATGTGGATCTTAAAAGCGGTTTTACCTTTTGAGATAAAGCGGTAACCGGTAGCACCAATTAGATTATTCTGACTCATAGTTTGCTAAGTGATGATTATGTTATTAATAAGATTACGCCAAATACTGCAAAACCGAAACTAATACCCATGAAAAAAAATAAAGCCTTAACAAAAGTGCTAAGGCTTTATTAGAAACTGTGAGGCGGGCGTGTCGCTAACTACATGATTTTCTGCATCACATCACCAATTTGAATGCTTCCAGCAAGGCTTGGTTGGTCGATCGTCAGTTCTGCTTCGTTTTCATAAACGCGAGAAACGGTCAGTGTGATATCGCTTTGAGATACCTTATTACGTGGCAAGCCGCGTTGGTCGATAAACGAACCTGTGTGCCACAGTTGCAGTTTGTCACCTTGTTGAACACCATGCATTCGACCTAAATCAATGGTCACCGTGTTACCAAATACCGCTGCCACCTCTGGAAGCGTGATCTTACATGACACTTCAGATTCCAAGTCCAACATAATATTGCGGCTAACACGCAGCATCATACTGCCGTAGGTTGATGCCCAGAAACGAGCACTGCGGGTGTCCACTTCACTGGTCTTAGCAAATGGCCACTTTGCCACTTCACGATAGCTACGGTTGTAAACCTGATGTCCTGTTTTACCATCGAAGACTTGCATCTCTAACGCAAACTGACGATTGATGATGTCGTCTTTCAAAAGCTTGGACTCGATGGTCGCGGTTAAATCGGTAATGTCGCCACCAATGATGTATTGTGCGCCAGTGTCTTGGGCGATCATCTTGATCACTTCAGGTCGACGTTTGTCGATGTCGTAATTGGTCGTGCCAACGGAAACAAAGCTGCGAGACTCTTGCGCCAGCTGTCGATCTACGACATGACCAAAATCATCACCGATGTTATAGATTCTGCCCATTACAGCTTGCTGTGGGGAAGTCACATCGATGTTGCCGACCAAAAATGTCTTCTTATATTGGCTCTCATGGCAAGCATTTGCCGAAGGATAGATATCGATCCTTGCGGTGATCATTATATTGCCACTGCGTTTTTTCTCTTTTTCTACCAAGATGTAGCGCACTTCATGATTGGTAAATTGAAACTCTTTTTTGTTTGCGTCGAGGTAGGGCGTGAGGTTGGCAATGCTACCAATGTCGGCTCCTGAGAACTGGATCGCTTTATATACCGCGTCTTCCAGAGCATGGACCCTTGCCGTTTCCTCTGACGATACGATGGCTGCGGTACCGGTAACCTCATACCAAGAGGCATGAGCACTGAAGCTTATGGTTATCAGTGAACTTATTGAAAATAAGTAAGAAATTATTTTTTTCATCTATTCGTTACCAGTTGGGTATAAATATTGCTTAACAAATAACTATAAGCTTGAAGCTGACTTAAGTGCGTTTTTCTTAATCTGAACCATTAATGAAAAGCAAAGACTGTTCCAACATTGTAATCCATTGAAAAGAATAATGGTGAGAACATATTGGAACAGGGAGCACTAAACCTATCTGGAGATAAGAGAATGAAAAAATGGCTCGTAGTAATGAGTGTCATGTTGTTGACCTCATGCGCTTATTCGCCAATCTATAACGGCAAGTCTGAATATTCAGGCAGTCAGTTTATGTTGATGGATAGCCCTCGTCATACCATGGATTTCTTCGTGGAAAGTATGACCGAAGATCTGATCATTTCGAATACGAGTATCTCAGCAAGAACGCCAATAGCAATTACTTCGTTTGTTGACCTGCAACACATGGACACAACGAACTGGCTAGGAAACTCGGTATCAGAAGGTTTCATTCATCAGTTTCAGCGTCGTGGCTTCAAGGTTGTTGATTTCAAAACAACAGGTTCTATTCAAGTGACTCATCAAGGTGACTTTGCGTTAAGCCGCGATTGGAAAGACTTAGCTCAAGAACAAGACGTACAGTACGTACTGACAGGCACTATGCTTCGCCAAGAAGGTGGTGTGTTAGTCAATGCTCGTGTTGTTGGCATGCAAACTCGCATTGTCGTGGCGACGGCACAAGGCTTCTTGCCTGCAGACCGTATTGGTCGTGACCTAGATACTCTAAACAGTATTCGAACTCAAGATGGCGTTATCATTCGTTCTGACCCAACGATCAGCCAGCCTTATACTGTTATTCTTCGCCCTTAGGAGTTCGAGATGAAGAAGTTAATATTTGTTGTTGCCGCTTTACTGCTTGTTGGCTGTCAGCCACTGCAAAACATGAGGCCAGACGACTACTTAGTTGCCGTTGGCTACGCGAGTATCAGTGAGCAGAAAGGACGTAACGATGAAGAAAGACGTATCCGTGCGATGAGAGCTTCTAAGATCGACGCCTATCGTGAACTTGCAGAACAAGTTTACGGTATGCGAGTGAGTGGTCGGGCAGAGTTGGAAGATCAACGCCTTGGTACGGAACGTACTTCTGGTGCGGTTGATGGCGTAATCCGCGGTGCAGAAGTGGTACGCAGCTACCCTGTGGGCGATAGCTATGTTACTGAGCTTCAGCTTGATATCCGTAAGATGGAACAGCTACGTAATTACGGTGAAGTTCAACCTGTACCTGAAAAGAGACAACAAACGCTGTTCTAGCCCAAGGGGCGTCTAGCGATAGGACTATCCAGTTATATTGGCTGCTTTCGTTTTCCAGATGGCGTATCGGCAACCAATAACTAATATGAATGTAAAAGCGGCAAGTATGAAAATACTTGCCGCTTTTTTGTTTATCGATTTTGTCAGGACGTTCAAAGGCTGATTAGGTGTTTTAATAAAAGATAACGACAGGAATAGTCTGAGATACAGATAAACGGTTAACAAGGGGTATTACTGAAGAGGAAGAGTTAACTTAACTAGGCTTTTACGTTGGTTCCCAGCGTAGAGATAGTATGCGTTTGACCACCGGCATTGTAGGTCATGCCAATTTTTCCGTGACTTTGCTGCATCATATTACTGAGTTTTTTGAAGCTAAGGTGCGCTCGATTTAAGGCTTCGCCATTCACAAGGTTCGCTTGCTGGCAATCGTGCACTATGGACTGGATCTTAGTGACTAACTGAGCAAGTTCAGGGTTCTCGGTCAGTTCTGAGATATTGGTATGGGCTGCGATTCGCTGATCGGTTGATCTTAGTTGTTCAACTAGGACCACTTTTTCTTTGGCGATTCGCTCAATATCGTTTGATTGTCGGCTCGTAATAGCGGTTTTCTCTGAACTTAGTAATTCAGATAAGGCTTTGGCATTTTGAAGTTGAAAATTAACTAAATCTGCTAGTGCCGCCATAACGTAAACCTATTCATAACCTCGTGTACTTTAAGACAATAACTTCAATGAAAAGTTAGTGTTTTCTTAAAGGCCTTTTAATTCATCTTCGAACTTGATCATGTTGTCAGCCAGTTTCTCTGGATCGACAGTGTATGAACCATTCGCAATTGCTTCTTTGATCGCTGCTACTTTCACAGAATCAAAGCTTGGCTGTGCTGCCATATCTTGGTGGAGCTGACCAATCGCTTTGCCTTGTTGGCTCAGTGAAACCGCATCTTTGCTTGCTGGTGATTTAGTTGATACATCAGAGCGTGATGCCTCAGAACTAGAATCAGAGCGTACTGCTGATCGGTTAGTGGTCGTTAGGGTTTGCCCTGAACGAATATTATCAATGCCTGCCATAGTTAAGCCTTTTTCTTCAAAAATGGGAACCTGTACAGTCAATATCGACCAAGGGTTCGAATACTTTAGCAATTTTTAGCTCAATAGTCGAAAAGGGACAAAACACCGCAGCCGTTATATTTGGCGTTAGAGTTGAGGGTGAAATCGCTAACGATACCGTCAATTTAGAAGTAAAGAGTCAAAAGTAAACCGTGACTTCAGACATGCTGGTAACAATCCCTTCAATTATACGCTGTGATTTATCATTTTTCACTCTTACTTGATCACCCATAGAGCCATCGGTAAGCGCAGTTCCTTTGGTGGTAATGGTCATGCCACCTTTTACTGCCTGTATGATAACCTTCTCGTTTCGGCACACGACACAGATATCACCTCTTTCTACAACATCGCCCGGTCTTAGGTTCTTTTTTACCTTAGCGCCGATGACCTGATGTGGAGCTGTGAAACCTTGGCGACGAAACTTGTTAAGAGAAATCATAGCGGTGGTGACATCGTATTGACCGACGATTTCGCCTCTCGCGAGTGAGCGAGTGGTGGTGACAAGAGGCACCGACATCGAAAGGCGCACCGGTACATAAACTCGCCACTCATCAGGAACACATTGCACTAAAACCGTAATACTGCTGCGGGTATTGGTGGTCGTTGAAGCGCTGGTCTCTAAAGGCACTGGGCAGTCTGTCGCTTTGATTCTTGAGTCAACATTTGCTGAATTAACAAAGAGTTCGCCACCTTGTGGCTGCTCAACTGTATCAAGGATATGTTGCTCCGCTGCAGACTGAATCATCTCAATTTGTTCTGGGGTCGCAGCTTGTACAAAAAAACTAAACAATATTGATAAAATGCCGATAAACTTAGCGACAGTTTTAAAAGTAGCTCTACACATTGCTATGGAAAGAGGTGGCAAATTTGTTTTATAATACGTCATTCCGTTTCTCTGGTGGTTCGTAGCCTGCAGTAGACTAACACTTTTTATACAAAAAAGTTTGATATGGAGATGAGCTCATGACGGGTATTCTTGATTCGGTGAATCAGCGTACGCAACTCGTCGGTCAAAACCGATTAGAATTACTAACCTTTCGCCTAATGGGGCGTCAGCGTTACGGCATTAATGTCTTTAAAGTAAAAGAAGTGCTGCAATGCCCTAAGCTGACAAAGATGCCAAACTTGAACCCACTGGTTAAAGGTGTAGCACACATTCGTGGCCAAACGATCTCTGTGATCGACTTGAGCTTAGCGATTGGTGGCCGTCCTACAACGGATATTGAAAAGTGTTTTGTGGTTATCTCTGAGTTTAACCGAACCATTCAAGGTTTCTTGGTAAGTTCAGTTGAGCGCATTATTAACATGCACTGGGAATCGATTCTTCCGCCGCCAGATGGCGCAGGTAGAGCTAACTACCTGACAGCGGTAACCAACATTGATAATGAATTGGTAGAAATTCTTGATGTTGAGAAGATCCTTGCAGAAATTTCTCCTGTTGATGAAACAATGGACAGCAAGATTGCTGAAGATATTGCGAAAGTAGAACAAGAGAAAGAACTGGTTCGCCGCATCTTGATTGCTGATGACTCGACCGTTGCTCGTAAGCAGGTTCAACGTGCTATTGAGTCGATTGGTTTTGAAGTTATCTCGGTGAAGGATGGTAAAGAAGCCTACGAGAAGCTGATACAGATGTCATCAGAAGGCAGTATTTACGATCAGATTTCATTGGTGATTTCTGATATCGAAATGCCAGAAATGGATGGATACACGCTGACTGCTGAGATTCGTCGTCACGCCGAACTTAAAGATTTATACGTAATTTTACACTCATCGTTGAGTGGTGTATTTAACCAAGCCATGGTTGAGCGTGTTGGAGCTAACTCCTTCATCGCTAAATTCAACCCAGATGAGCTTGGTGCAGCTGTAAAAGCTGCGTTAACTAACTAAAAGAGACATTAATGACTGCTATAACAATAAGTGATCAAGAGTATCGCGATTTCAGCCGTTTCTTAGAATCTCAATGTGGCATTGTATTAGGTGACAGCAAGCAGTATTTAGTGCGCAGTCGTCTAAGCCCATTAGTAACGAAGTTTAAGTTAGCTTCTTTGTCTGATTTGTTGAGAGATGTAGTAACAGGTCGAAACCGTGAGCTGCGTGTGGCTGCTGTCGATGCCATGACGACGAACGAGACACTTTGGTTCCGTGATACTTACCCGTTTGCTGTGCTTGCGGATAAGCTTCTACCGGAAATAGCGGCAAATAAACGTCCTATTAAGATTTGGTCTGCGGCAAGCTCTTCAGGCCAAGAAGCATACTCAATGGCAATGACGATTCTTGAAACTCAAGCTCGTAAGCCAGGTATGCTGCCAAATGTATCGATTACCGCAACTGACATCTCAGCAAGTATGTTGGATATGTGCCGCACTGGCGCTTACGACAACCTTGCATTGGGACGTGGACTTTCTCCAGAGCGCCGTCGTACTTTCTTTGAAGATGCGGGCGATGGCCGTATGAAAGTGAAAGATAACGTCAAGCGCATGGTGAACTTCCGCCCTCAGAACCTGATGGACAGCTATGCATTGTTAGGCAAGTTCGACATTATTTTCTGTCGTAACGTGCTGATTTACTTCTCGCCTGATATGAAGTCAAAGGTACTTAACCAGATGGCAAATAGCCTGAACCCTGGTGGGTACTTACTATTGGGCGCGTCTGAATCGTTAACAGGCTTAACCGATCGTTTTGAAATGGTTCGCTGTAATCCAGGCATCATCTACAAATTAAAGTAACGAGCGGCACCGATATTAGGTGTAAGGTTACCGTCTAAATTTAAAACCCAGCCAAGTGCTGGGTTTTCTTTTTCCTGCTTAAGCTATATCTTTAAGTCAGAGTGACATTCCAATTTACTCTATTTTTTGGCTTGTTTATTGCAAGTTTACCCACGAGTAACCTGTAAAAGCATTGATAGACCGCCTTGTTTCAAAAGTTGGTATATATATTGCTTTGGTTATTTCATAACAGTCAGTTCTTGAGTTGAGGTTTACATGGCTATTTCTTTTGACAATGCTTTGGGCATTCACCAGCACACAGTTGGTGTACGTGAGCGTAACGCTGAGGTGCTTTCCACCAATATCGCGCAAGCAAACACGCCTGGGTATAAAGCAAAGGGATTAGACTTTAAGAAATCACTGCAAGCGGCAAGTTCTGGGGCAAGCATTGGTCTTAGCCGTACAGATGGTCGGCACATTTCTGCCTCAACAACGGTGAACGGGGAAACGAAGTATCGCATTCCTACCCAACCTGATACAGGAGATGGCAACACGGTTGATTTGGATTTGGAAAGAAACCTTTTCATGCAAAACCAAATTAGGCATCAAGCCTCTCTCGACTTCTTAGGAAGTAAGTTCAAGAATTTAACTAAAGCGATTAAAGGGGAATAATTAGATGAGTTTATTCAATGTATTCAATGTGACTGGTTCTGCGATGAGTGCTGAATCTGTTCGTCTAAATACGACCTCGAGCAACCTTGCGAACGCGGACAGTGTAAGTAGTTCTGCTGAAGAAACTTACAAGGCTCGTCACGCAGTGTTCGGCGCTGAGTTAAATAAAGCACGCAACAGTGGTCACACTGTGCCTGTGAAAGTATTAGGTATTGTGGAAAGCGATAAGCCGCTAAGCGCGGAGTACAACCCGGATCACCCATTAGCGAACAACGAAGGCTATATCTACAAGCCTAATGTCAACGTTATGGAAGAAATGGCAAACATGATTTCGGCATCACGTGCGTACCAAACAAACGTACAGGTTGCTGACTCGAGTAAACAAATGCTGCTGCGTACGCTGCAGATGGGTCAATAAGGATAAGGAGGTAGCACATGGCTGGAATCAACAACAATGTTGGTCAAAGCGGCTTGTCCTATGTTGACCAGCTGAAGAGTCTTCAAGATGGCGCTAAAAAGCCCGACGAAACAACAGGTAAGCAGGATCTTAAACAAGAAGACTTCTTATCTTTGTTGACTAAGCAACTAGCACAACAAGACCCTTTCAAGCCGGTTAGCAATGACCAGATGATTGCGCAAATGGCTTCATTTGCGACCGTAGATGGCATTGGCAAAATGAATACACAGTTTGAAAGCTTGAATTCATCAATGACCTCTAACCAAGCTCTTCAGGCCTCCTCTTTAGTTGGGCGTGATGTATTGGTTCCTGGTGCGGCAGGTGTAAAACCCGGTGATGGCGGTATGGCGGCAATGGTTAAGCTTCCTCAGGCAATGGACAATGTAATGGTCCGTGTTGAGAACGAAGTTGGCCAATTGGTTCGCACATTTGATATCGGCTCTAAACCATCTGGTGATACACGTGTTGAATGGGACGGAAAAGACGAAGACGGTAACCCATTGCCGGCCGGTAAATACAACGTGAAAGCGTCGGGTTTGCTGGATGGCGAGAACACAGAGTTCCAAGTTTCCAGTTATGCGAACGTGAACAGTGTGCTTCTTGGTAAGGGCGATGGCAACGTACTACTCAATCTGGCTGGTTTCACATCGCCAGTACGACTTGCTGAAGTACTAGAAGTTGGTAAAGCGTAGCTCTTTATTGAGTGACTATGCTAGCTAGATAGATTAGGAGAATAATGGAATGTCATATGTAGCTTTAAGCGGCCTATCCGCTGCACAATTAGACCTGAATACAACCAGTAACAACATTGCGAACGCGAACACATTTGGCTTTAAAGAGTCTCGTGCCGAGTTTGGTGATGTTTACTCAAGCTCGTTGTTCACTAACGCAAAAACGACGGCAGGTGGCGGTGCGCAAGCTAGCCAAGTGGCGCAACAGTTCCACGAAGGTTCAAGTATTTATACGAACAACCCAATGGACTTACGTGTAAGTGGTACAGGTTTCTTTGCAGTATCGAAAGACCGCATGGTGCCAGAGATTAACGAATTAACGCGTAATGGTGCATTTCACCTAAACAAAGACAACTACATGGTTACCGCTAACGATGAGTTTCTTTTAGGTTACGATGTTGATCCAAACTCGGGTGAAGTTCTTTCTTACGCGCCAAAGCCTCTCGACATTCCTGCTGAGTTTGGTAAGCCAAAACAGACAGAAAACATTGAAGTAGGGGTTAACCTTCCTGCAAACGGTGATCTTAAAGACCCGGCTGCATTTAACTTCAAAGATGCTGATACTTATAACCGTGCAACGTCTTCGACGGTATACGATTCTATGGGTCAGTCTTACAAGTTAACGACTTACTACCTCAAAGATCAGACTCAACCAAACACTTGGCAAACGTACTACACCATGTCAGATGAGAACGGTGAAAAGCCGGTCAACATTACTGGTGGTGATGCGACGAATGCACAAGGTCATGTTGGTCACACAATGAAGTTCAACAATGACGGTACGTTAGCAAGCCTAAACAATGGTCAGCCGATTAACTCGGAACCACTGGGTGCTGGCGCGAACCCAATTGACTTGAACGGTGCTGATCCAACTCAAGTGCTTAAGTTTGGTCTAGATTCGTCAACTCAGTTTGCCGCTCCGTTTGAATTGACTAAGTTTGATGAAGATGGCGCGACAACAGGTTTCTTAACAAAAATCGATTTCGATGAGTACGGCAGTGTTCTAGGTACTTACTCAAATGGTGAAAACGTGATGCTTGGCCGTGTAGGCTTGGTTCGTGTACCAAATGAGCAAGGTCTGGATAAGAAAGGCGGTACTCAATGGGATTCTACCAACGACTCTGGTGACAAGATCTGGGGTGAATCGAACAAAGGTTCATTTGGTAGCATCAACAACGGCTCACTAGAGCAGTCGAACATCGATATGACTCAAGAACTGGTTGATTTGATTTCTGCTCAACGTAACTTCCAGGCGAACTCGCGTTCTCTAGAAGTACACAACCAGCTACAACAGAATATTCTTCAGATTCGTTAATCGTTTAAAGCGTTTGAATCATCTGCGAATACCCAATTCAATGTTATTGAATTGGGTATTGTTGTTTGTCTTTTTATTTGCCGCCCCTATTGCCGCCCGGTAATGCCTCTGGCAACAATTATTCCTCAATGATCCTTTGACGATCACCCCTTTCCGTTCTTTCTCTATTTAAATTACTGATAAATAACAGTAAAAAATATTGGCACAGTGTTTGCTTTATTAGCCCCAGAAGATGATTTTTTGGAGCAAAATTATGGATCGTGCACTGTTTCTTGCCATGAGTGGCGCTAAGCAAAATATGCAAGCTTTGCAGCTACGTGCTAACAACCTTGCCAACGTAAGTACAACGGGTTTCCGTGCTGATTTAGCACAAGCACGTTCAATGCAAGCGTACGGTGAAGGCATGCCTACTCGTGTTTTCAGCATGACAGAACGTCCGGGTCATAATTTCGCACAAGGTAGTGTGGTCACCACTGGCCGAGATCTTGATGTCACTATTCAAGGTGATGGTTGGATTTCAGTGATGGATAACACAGGCCGTGAAGGTTTAACGCGTAATGGTAATCTAAAGGTAGACCAAAACGGTTTGTTAACCAACGCAAGCGGTCACTTGGTGTTAGGTGAGAATGACGCGCCAATCACGCTCCCAATCCCAGTCAGCAAAGTAGAAATTGGTACAGATGGTACGATTTCGGTGATTCCTCAAGGCGCTCCAGCTGAAGAATTAGCGATTGTCGACCGTATCAAACTTGTACGCCCAGACAACCAAAGTTTGTTTAAAGATACGAATGGTCTATTCCGTTCGAAAAACCCAGATCAGGCATACGAAGCGGATGCAGCGGTAACGTTGCTTAAAGGTGCTATCGAAGGCAGTAACGTAAATGCTGTAGGTGAAATGACCAGCCTAATTGACTTACAACGTCAGTTTGAAATGCAGGTCAAGATGATGAGCACGGCAGAGGAAATGGACAAGTCGTCTGATTCACTGCTTCGTATGAGCTAATAGAATTTAAAGGAATTTACTATGCATCCAGCATTATGGGTAAGTAAAACAGGTTTAGACGCACAACAAACCAATATATCAACAATTTCGAACAACCTTGCCAACGCCTCGACCATTGGTTTTAAAAAGAGCCGTGCGGTATTTGAAGATCTGTTCTATCAGAATATCAACCAGCCAGGTGGCCAATCGTCTCAAAATACTGAGCTGCCTAGTGGCTTGATGTTAGGTGCAGGTTCAAAAGTAGTCGCAACTCAAAAAGTGCACACTCACGGTAACGCGCAAACAACGTCGAACAGCTTAGATATGATGATTGAAGGCGACGGCTTCTTCCAAGTTGAAATGCCAGACGGTGAAACAGGTTACAGCCGAAATGGTCAGTTCACTCTGAACGGTGACGGCGCGATCGTTACATCAGGTCAAGGTTATGCTCTGCAACCAGAAATCGTGATTCCTGAAGATGCGATTTCGGTAACTGTTGGTAACGACGGTGAAGTATCAGTACGTCTACGTGGTGAGCAAAACAACGTCGTGGTTGGCCAAATCACCATCACTGACTTCGTAAACCCAGGTGGTTTGGAGCCTGTAGGTCAAAACCTTTACTTACCAACCGGTGCTAGTGGCGATCCGCAAGAGGGGGTTCCTGGCTTTGATGGCTTAGGTAATATTCGTCAGTCGATGCTAGAAACATCGAACGTCAACGTCACCGAAGAGCTGGTTAATATGATTGAAGCTCAACGTGTTTACGAAATGAACTCGAAAGTTATCTCGTCGGTAGACAAGATGATGAGTTTTGTTAACCAACAGCTGTAATTGGTTTATTTGCCGTTTACTTTTTTAATTAATAGATCTGTTTTTGCTAATTGATCCATTTACCATTGCCTGCTGAGAGTATATCGCCATGAAACGTATTTTTTGTTTAGCTCTGTTTATGTCTATGACGGGGTGTTCTGTCTTGGATCCTATTGAGACTCCGGCAGAAGAAAACGCAACCACAGTGGTTGATGCCGTGGAAGGTGATAAGTCGGCTCAAGAGAGCTCTGGCATTATTGATACACTTCGTGGTCGAACCGATCCAGTTGCCGGTGACCCAGCATGGGCGCCAATCAATCCAAAAGAAAAACCAGAACACTACGCAGCAGCAACGGGCTCACTGTTCAATGTTAATCACATTGGCAGCATGTATGACGACTCAAAACCTCGTGGCATTGGTGACATCATTACCGTGGCGTTAGACGAGAATACTCGAGCGACCAAGAAAGCCAACGCAGACATGTCTAAGTCGAACGATGCATCGATGGAGCCGCTGGCAGTTGGTGGTCAAGAGCTGACTATCGACAAGTACAACTTTTCTTATGATCTGAGCAACACCAACACCTTTGCGGGTGATGCGTCAGCCAACCAAAGTAACAGCATCAGCGGTTACATTACCGTTGAAGTTATCGAAGTATTAGCCAATGGTAACCTAGTCGTTCGTGGCGAAAAGTGGATGACACTGAATACGGGCGATGAGTACATCCGCCTAAGCGGCACCATCCGTCCTGATGATATAGACTTCGAAAATACCATCGCTTCAAACCGTGTTTCTAACGCACGAATTCAGTATTCAGGGACTGGCGTACAGAAAGATATGCAAGAGCCTGGATTCTTGGCACGATTCTTTAATGTATCTCTGTAGAGCTTGATAGGACGACGACATACTGACAGCCTCTATCACTCAGCCACATTTAGCTAAGCTATTATAAATTAAAGCAATACAGACAGGTTACTCAATGAAAAAACTGACACTCGTACTATTCGGCATGCTATTTCTTGCCACCAGTGCCCATGCTGCGCGAATCAAAGACGTGGCAAAAGTGGCGGGTGTTCGTAGTAACCAACTTGTAGGTTATGGTTTGGTCACGGGCTTGCCGGGTACTGGTGAGACAACTCCCTTTACCGATCAAACATTTAACGCAATGCTGCAAAATTTTGGCATCCAATTGCCGCCCGGCACTAAGCCAAAAACCAAAAACGTCGCGGCTGTTATTGTGACTGCTGAACTGCCAGCATTCTCTAAGCAAGGCCAAGAAGTTGACGTAACCGTTTCTTCTATCGGTTCAGCAAAAAGCCTTCGTGGTGGTACCTTGCTACAGACCTTCTTGAAAGGTCTAGACGGTCAAGTGTATGCGGTCGCGCAGGGTAACTTGGTGGTAAGTGGCTTTAGTGCACAAGGTAACGACGGTTCTAAGATTGTCGGTAACAACCCTAACGTTGGTATCATCTCTAGCGGTGCGACGGTTGAACAAGAGATCCCAACGCCATTCGGTCGTGGTGACTACATCACCTTCAACCTAATCCAATCAGATTTCACAACGGCTCAGCGTATGGCTGATGCGGTTAATAATTTCCTAGGCCCACAAATGGCTTCAGCGGTAGACGCAACTTCAGTAAAAGTTCGTGCACCGCGTGAAATCAGCCAGCGTGTAGCATTCTTGTCGGCTATCGAAAACATCGAGTTCGACCCTGCTGAAGGCTCTGCAAAAATCATCGTCAACTCTCGTACAGGTACGATTGTGGTTGGTAAGCACGTTCGCCTAAAAGCGGCGGCGGTCACCCACGGTGGTATGACGGTTGCAATTAAAGAAAATCTAAACGTAAGCCAACCGAATGCATTCTCTGGTGGCCAAACGGTAGTGGTCCCTGATTCTGATATCGAAATCACGGAAGGCGATGGTAAGATGTTCAAATTTGAACCTGGCCTAACGCTGGACGATTTGGTACGCGCAGTCAATGAAGTGGGCGCTGCACCTTCTGATTTAATGGCAATCCTTCAAGCACTGAAACAAGCGGGTGCGATTGAAGGCCAATTGATCATTATCTAAGGAATAAAGCATGATTAAGAATAACAATGACATCGGCTTTATTCACGACATCGGTAGTTTAGACCGTCTTCGTCAACAAGCGGTAAACGGTGAAGAAGGTAGCGAGAAAGAAGCATTAACCGCGGCGGCAAAACAGTTTGAATCGATTTTCACCTCGATGTTGTTTAAGTCAATGCGCGATGCTAACTCGAGCTTTAAGTCGGATATGTTGAACAGCCAGAACGAGCAGTTCTATCGTCAGATGCAAGATGACCAAATGGCGAGTGAGTTAAGCGCTTCAGGTTCATTAGGTCTTGCAGATATGATCGTGGCTCAACTAAGCGCTGGCCAAGCAAGCGATACGTCTGAAGAGAAGGTTCGCAGTGAAGGCTTTGATGCTTCATTGCAAAGACCGCAATATTCAGGCCGTTCGGAAGAGCGAGCGTCAGACGTTCAACCTGCGCAAGCAGCAAAACAGCCAGTATCCTTTGATTCTCCAGAATCGTTTGTGACCTCAATGAAGCCTTACGCGGAAAAAGCGGCAAGTGCGCTTGGTGTGGACTCGTCTCTTCTATTGGCACAAGCTGCCCTTGAAACGGGTTGGGGGTCTAAAATGGTTAAGAACTCTTTGGGCAACAGCAATAACTTATTTAACATCAAAGCAGATAGAAGTTGGAAGGGCGATAAGGTCGCGACTCAAACTCTTGAGTTCCATGGCAAAACCGCCGTTAAAGAGTCAGCTTCCTTCCGTTCTTACTCTAATTTCGAAGATAGCTTTAATGATTACGTGAAGTTCTTGAACGAAAATCCAAGATACGAAACGGCGCTACAGCATCAAGGCAATTCAGAGAATTTCATCAAAGGTATTCATCAGGCTGGTTACGCAACTGACCCTAACTATGCAGACAAGGTTTTACGAGTTAAAGCCAAGATTGATGAGATGAACTAGCGTCATAAATCAACATAGAGAGCTTGCTACTGGCAGGCTCTTTTCTTCTCCGCCCCTTCAGTTTTTACGCGTAATCCATAGTTATCTCCTTACACTTCAATAAATTATCGTCTTTTAATTTCCTATTGTTTGTGTTGGCACACATATTGCATTTATCTTAGTAATATACGGTTGTAGTTAATCAGTTCATTCTGGTTTTGTTAAGTTTTTTGGGGGCATTATGGCGTCGGATCTTCTGAATGTAGGGGCACAAAGTGTTCTTACGGCTCAGAGACAGCTCAACACCACAGGTCATAACATTTCTAACGCTAACACAGAGGGCTATAGCCGCCAGTCTGTGATTCAAGGTGTGAATGACCCGCGCCAGTACGGTGGGCAATCCTACGGTATGGGTGTACATGTGGAAAATGTTCGCCGCTCTTGGGATCAGTTTGCCGTCAAAGAACTTAACTTATCGACAACCAATGCCGCCAACAAAGGCGATACCGAAGCCAACCTCGATATGCTGTCGAGCATGTTGTCGTCGGTCGCTTCAAAGAAGATTCCAGAAAACCTCAACGAATGGTTTGATTCCGTTAAGACTCTCGCCGATACCCCAAATGATGTGGGTGCGCGTAAGGTCGTGTTAGAGAAAGCAGGGCTTGTAACTAAAACCTTGAATGAATTTCATGAAACAGTTCGTCAACAGTCTGATTCTACGAATAAAAAATTAGATATGGGTATCGAGCGAGTTAACCAACTTGCGTACGAGATCCGTGATGTTCAGCGTTTAATGATGCGAACTCCTGGGCCTCATAATGACCTACGAGATCAGCATGAAAAGTTGATTAATGAGCTTTCTGGTTACACCAAAGTTACGGTGACACCACGCTCAAATGCCGAAGGGTTTAATGTCCATATTGGTAATGGCCATACCTTGGTCTCTGGTAGTGAAGCGAGTCAGCTGAAGATGGTTGATGGCTTACCCGATGCACATCAGCGCCGCCTAGCGATTGTTGAAGGTAAGTCTTTAAAACCGATCACCAGCAGTGATATCGACGGAAAAATCGGCGCCATGCTAGACATGCGTGACGAACATATCCCAGCAATCATGGATGAGCTTGGTCGTTTGGCGACCGCGTTTTCATATGAGGTCAATAGTCTTCAAGAACAAGGTTTGGATCTTAACGGCAACGTAGGTAAGGACTTGTTTACCGACGTGAACTCAGAGCTGGTGGCAAAATCTCGTGTCACGGCTAGCGGGCAATCGAAAGCCGATGTTGCGGTATACATTGATGATACTTCTGCCTTAAAAGGCGGTGAGTATGGACTGAAATACGATGGCAGTGATTATGTCGTGACTAAGCCGAACGGTGAGACCGTTAAGATGGCGACCGACTCTAGCGGTAGTGCTTTTTATCTTGATGGCATGCGAGTGGAAGTACGTAACCCTCCTGAACTAGGAGATAAACTGTTACTGCGTCCAACGCGTAATTTTGCTGCGCAGATTCATATGGAAACCCAAGACCCGAAAGACATTGCTGCGCAAAGTTATGAGGCATCGACCACGTTTGCCAAGGGTACAGCGGGATTTAAAATCCTAGAAGCAGGTCAACTGCGTGAGTTTGAAGTGATTGTCTCACCAAAAGGTGAGCAGTTTGCTGTGACGGATCCGAAGGGTAACATTTTAATGCAGCCTCAACCGTATCCGCCACAAGGGCCAGTGACCATCAACGGTACAACGTTTGAGCTCACACCCGGTGCGGTGGCAAATGATAAGTTTACGGCAAACCTTGTCCCATCAGAAGGTGACAACGGTAACCTGCGTAAGCTACAAGATCTTCAAACAGGAAAGCTGTTGAATGATGGTGAGTCTACGATTTTAGACCTTTACCACAACTTGAATACTAATACGGGCTTGAAGTCTTCAACGGCAAATCGCCTGAGTGATATTGCGACATTAGAAAAACAGTCGGCTCAAGAACGTATTGCTTCTATCTCGGGAGTAAACCTCGATGAAGAAGCGGCAAACATGATGAAATTTCAGCAAGCGTATATGGCTTCTTCACGTATCATGCAAGCAGCCAACGATACGTTTAACACTATTTTGGCTCTGAGATAGGAAGGTATAAATGTTGAATCGTATCTCTAGCTTCCATAATTATCAGTCAGTACAAAACGACTTGCGCCGTCAAGAGAACAAGGTGCATCACAACCAAGCACAACTTGCTTCGGGTAAGAAGTTACAGTCGCCAAGTGATGACCCATTAGCGACGCACTATTTACAGAACATTGGTCAGCAGTCAGAACAGCTTAAACAGTATGTCGATGCGATTACTCTAGTCAGAAACCGTCTTGAGCATCATGAAGTATTGGTTTCTAACACTGAAGGCTTTGCTGATGAAGCAAAACGAACCGTGATGGAAATGATCAACGGTGCGCTTTCTCCGGAAGACCGTTTAGCTAAGAAGCGTGAAATTCAAGAACTGGCGAATAACTTCCTGCATTTAGCCAACTCTCAAGATGAGTCGGGTAACTACACGTTTGCAGGCACTAAGCCGAAAAATCAGCCTTTCTTTCGAGATAACGAAGGGAATGTGACATATCAAGGTGATGACTACCAACGCAAGATGCGTGTGGCAAGCAGCTTTGAAATGGCAATGAATGATCCGGGCAGCAAGATGTTTATGGAAATAGACAACCCGTTCGGTGACTACGAACCTCAGTACGAGCTTGAACCTGCGTCTGAGTTATTGCTCGGGCGTGCGACCAACAGCGATGAAGATGGGTCTACTTATAAAGTGACGTTTGTCGACATGCAGACGGGCAATTTCGCTTATCAGCTTGAAAAAGACGGCGCAGTGGTTGCGGCAGAAGATTTTGATCCTTCGACAGGCATTGTTTATGAAGGGCTGAATATTCAAATCAAAGGCCAAATCACTAAAGGTGATTCGATCACCTTAGAACCACGAGAGACTTTCTCTATCTTTGATACGTTCAAAGAGGCTGCTGAGCAGGCTGAAAACCCGGTATCGGATGCATCAGCAACAGCGAAACTGCACCAAGTAACTGAAGAGTTCCACGCTGCGTTTATCCATTTGACCAAGGCAAGAACCGATGTTGGTGCACGCTTGAGTACTTTGGATATTCAAGAGCAACAACATGAAGATTTCAAGTTGTCTTTAGCAAAAGCAAAAAGCAACTTTGAAGACTTGGATTACTCGAAAGCGATCATTGAGTTCAATGAAAACTCTCGAGCACTACAAGCTTCTCAACAAGCGTTTGGCAAAACCAAAGACCTGACCTTGTTTAACTATATTTAATGATCAATCGGTATTTAATGGTGGCTTGTCGATCACCATGGCGTTGATTCCTTGCCGTATGTGCTATGCCATACGTGCGAATGACGCCACAGTTTGCCGCTTTTTTGTACGAAGCATGATGTTTCTAGAATAGCGGCAAAAAACGGCAATAAGGAAGGTGAATGTTTTTCATCTTCTAATAGTAGAAAATCATAATTGCGCAGTGTTGTTTGTAAGCTTCTGATTTTTAGATAATTAAAAAATTATTTATATGATATTAAACTTGGCATACAACTTGTATCTGTGTTGGTTATAAATGATTAATACAGATCTTAAACCTTGTATAGGGTTTATCGAGTAATACACGGTCAGTGCTTATCCATATGAGAGTAAAGCTGGCCGCTTCGCAGAAACTTTGCGAACTCATAAGGAGAGCAAAATGGCTATCAATGTAAGCACTAACGTATCTGCTATGACAGCACAGCGTTACCTGAATAAAGCATCTAATGATTTAGCGACTTCTATGGAGCGTTTGTCATCTGGTCACAAGATCAACAGCGCGAAAGATGATGCGGCAGGTCTGCAAATCTCGAACCGTCTAACCGCTCAGTCTCGTGGTCTTGATGTGGCAATGCGTAATGCCAACGACGGTATTTCGATTGCTCAAACAGCAGAAGGTGCGATGAACGAATCGACTAACGTACTACAACGTATGCGTGATCTAGCGATTCAATCATCAAACGGCACTAACTCGCCGGCAGAGCGTACTGCACTGAACGAAGAGTCAATGGCACTTCAAGATGAGCTTAACCGTATTGCGGAAACCACATCGTTTGGTGGTCGTCGTCTACTGAACGGTTCATTCGGTGAAGCTTCATTCCAGATCGGTTCTAACTCTGGTGAAGCAATGATCATGGCTCTGACAAGTATCCGTGCAGATGACTACCGTATGGGTGGTACTACGTTCGATTCAGAAAACGCGAAAGATAAGAACTGGGAAGTGCCGCCAACAGCGAGCGATCTTAAGTTCGAATTCAAAACCAAAGCGGGTGAAGACATCGTTTTAGATATCAATACCAAAGCGGGCGATGATATCGAAGAGCTTGCGACTTACATTAATGGTCAGTCTGATCTTGTGAACGCATCGGTTACTGATGATGGTCGCATTCAACTGTTCGTTGCTGAACCTGACCTTGAAGGTGCAATGTCGATCTCTGGTGGCCTAGCATCTGAGCTAGGTATTAAGAGTGAAGGCCGTGCAACATCGGTTCAAGATATCAGCCTGACTAGCGTTGCAGGTTCACAAAACGCAATCAGCGTGATTGATTCTGCAATGAAGTATGTAGATTCACAGCGTGCTGATTTGGGTGCTAAACAGAACCGTCTAAGCCACAGTATTAATAACTTGGCAAACGTACAAGAGAACGTAGACGCTTCAAACAGCCGAATCAAAGATACGGACTTTGCGAAAGAGACGACGCAAATGACCAAATCACAAATTCTGCAACAAGCAGGTACTTCGATACTTGCTCAAGCGAAACAGTTGCCTAACTCTGCGATGTCACTATTGCAATAGTTATTGGTTGAACTCGCTGCTCGTGTTCAGACGTGAGCCATGCAGCAAGGGAAACTGGCAAGCATACTTACTATTGAGTGTTTAGCTCTCTCATCTCTCACCTGCTATCCATTTTTACAGTAAGAATGCAACGGCAAGTCGGAAATGTGTTCATTTCTCGATGATCTCCACACAGGCTCTGACGCGCCAACTAGCCCCGGTTCTCTCAAAGGAAAAGGGGCTTTTTCCTTTCTGTATTTCTTGTTTTTGCTATTTACTTTCCTGCGAATTTTCTCGCTCTACCTTTTTCAAATCTCTATTTGACTGTTCTTCATCACGATAAATAATGTCATCTATTACACAAGATTTGCGTAAGTCAGAGATCTTTGGCGATTGATCATTTCTCGACCTTGAGCCATTTAGACGGCGGTTCGTACGCTTTCTGAACAGATTAAGATCTTTTTCCAATTGAAATCTATCGCTGTATTAGAAAATGATGAAAATTAAGTTGTTGATAAATATTAGATTAATATTTTTTTTGTGGTTTTTTGAAAGTTTTTCTAAAGCTTCTGATTTTCGCGCCGTTATTAAAAGTAACTTTGAGAGAACTACTTGGTTTTCCGAGACGTCGGAAACCGCTATACCGGAAAATCAATTGGAGAAATCACCATGGCAGTGAATGTAAATACAAACGTTTCAGCGATGACAGCGCAACGTTACCTAAACAACGCAAACAGCGCACAACAAACATCAATGGAGCGTCTAGCTTCTGGCTCAAAAATCAACAGCGCAAAAGATGACGCTGCGGGCCTACAAATCTCGAACCGTTTGAACGTTCAGAGCCGTGGTCTTGATGTTGCTGTACGTAACGCGAACGACGGTATCTCTATTGCACAAACTGCTGAAGGTGCAATGAACGAGACAACGAACATCCTGCAACGTATGCGTGATTTGTCTCTACAGTCTTCAAACGGCTCAAACTCAAAATCTGAGCGTGTAGCGATTCAAGAAGAAGTAACTGCGCTTAACAATGAACTTAACCGTATCGCAGAAACCACATCTTTCGGTGGTAACAAACTCATTAATGGCACTTACGGAACTCAGTCATTCCAAATCGGTGCGGACAACGGTGAAGCGGTAATGCTTCAACTGAAAGACATGCGCTCTGATAACGCTCAGATGGGTGGTAAGAGCTACCAAACTGAGAACGCGAAAGATAAAGATTGGAACGTTCAATCAGGCTCTAACGACCTAAAAATGTCGTTTACTGATAACTTCGGTCAAGCACAAGAAATCGACATCAGCGCAAAAGCGGGTGACGACATTGAAGAGCTAGCAACGTACATCAACGGTCAACAAGATTCTGTTAAAGCATCTGTAACTGAAGACGGCAAGCTACAAATGTTCACTGGCAACAACAAAGTGAGCGGCGATGTGTCTTTCTCTGGTGGTCTTGCTGGTGAGTTAGGTATTCAAGCAGGTAAAGACGTAACGGTTGACACTATCGATGTAACATCAGTTGGCGGCGCACAAGAGTCTGTAGCTGTTATCGATGCGGCACTTAAGTATGTAGACAGCCACCGTGCTGAATTGGGTGCTTTCCAAAACCGTTTCGACCACGCTATCAGCAACTTAGACAACATTAACGAGAACGTTAACGCATCTAAGAGCCGTATTAAAGATACCGATTTCGCGAAAGAAACGACTCAGATGACTAAGTCTCAGATCCTTTCTCAAGCTTCAAGCTCGATTCTTGCTCAAGCGAAGCAAGCGCCGAACTCGGCACTTAGCCTACTAGGTTAATCGATTAAAAAGCCACGTTGACCAATAGTGTTGACGCAAGGCTTCCACAAATTAGCTCGTGGTGAGAGATGAGCGCTAAACAGACCCAGCTTCGGCTGGGTTTTTTATTGCCTGCAATTTGGCGAAGGTGTATTTGAAAAAGTGCAATGTTGGTAAGCAGGAGCAAAAGCGAGATTCCCTATCGCGTTCGTTCCTCACTGTAGGGAATGACGGGGTTGGGTTGTGGATACTGTATAGCTGCTTTGGCAAGGTTAGATCGAGTAAATAATTACTCAGATTCAAACAATAGTTTTCAATCGTCATTCCAGAATCGAGTAGAACGAGGTATCAGGAATCTAGTTTTTTGAGGAAGGAGTTTGTTTCGTTCTTATCTACCACTGTAAGGAATGAAGAGTGAACCATAAGCCAGTGAGGTAATTAACCGTCATCCCAGAATCGAGTAGAACGAGATATCAGGGATCGGCTTTGGTTTTTATGTGCAAGGCGACACTTATAAATGAGCGAGGATACGAAACTTTAGCGAATGCCGCTCTATTAATTGAAGCCTGATCACACTTTTCTTTGTTGTTGAAAAGAATACGAAAAAAATCGCATTTTTTATTAAAGCTTCTAATTAAGGGGCCGTTAAAGGGATTGAGAGAAATGATATGTACCAATGTAAGGTGAGAGAGACACTGGTGCATAAACAAATTGACATGTATTTGTGTGAGGTGAGAGTCACATAAGTGCATTAAAAAATGCCTAAAGGAGATCAACTATGGCGATTAATGTAAACACTAATGTGTCTGCAATGACGGCTCAGCGCTACCTGAATAGCGCGGCTGAAGGTACTCAAAAATCAATGGAGCGTTTGTCTTCTGGCTATAAAATCAATAGCGCAAAAGATGATGCTGCAGGCCTACAAATCTCTAACCGCTTAACGTCGCAAAGCCGTGGCCTAGATATGGCTGTGAAAAACGCGAATGATGGTATCTCTATTGCACAGACAGCTGAAGGTGCAATGAATGAGTCAACCAACATTCTGCAACGTATGCGTGACCTTTCTCTTCAATCTTCAAATGGTTCAAACAGCAAATCTGAACGTGTTGCGATCCAAGAAGAAGTCTCTGCTCTGAACAAAGAACTTAACCGTATCGCTGAAACGACCTCTTTTGGTGGTAACAAGCTTCTGAACGGTACTTACGGCAGCCAATCTTTCCAAATCGGTGCTGACTCAGGTGAAGCAGTAATGCTATCTATGAGCAACATGCGTACTGACACTCAAGACATGGGTGGTAAGAGCTACGGCGTTACAGAAGGCAAAGATGCTTCTTGGCGTGTAGGTGCGGGTGCTGATTTAACAATCAAATACAACGATAAGTTTGGTGAAGCGCAAGAGCTATCTATCTCTGCTAAAGAAGGCAACGATATCGAAGAGCTAGCAACTTACATCAATGGTCAAAGCCAAGACGTTAAAGCGTCTGTGGGTGAAGGCGGTAAACTGCAACTTTTCGCTTCAAGCCAAAAAGTTGAAGGTGATGTTGAGTTTGGCGGCAGCCTTGCGGGCGAACTAGGTATCGGTGCTGGTAAAGACGTTACCGTTAACGATATCGACGTAACTTCTGTTGCAGGTGCAAACGAAGCAGTATCTATCATTGATGGTGCTCTAAAATCTGTTGATAGCCAACGTGCTTCTCTAGGTGCTTTCCAAAACCGTTTTGACCATGCAATCAGCAACTTAGACAACATCAACGAAAACGTTAATGCGTCTAAGAGCCGTATCAAAGATACCGATTACGCGAAAGAAACAACAGCTATGACGAAGTCTCAAATCCTACAACAGGCGAGTACTTCTATCCTAGCTCAAGCAAAACAGTCACCATCAGCAGCTCTAAGCTTATTGGGCTAAACTTACCTCGGTAAGTAGCGGTAAACTCTACTCTGGGTAGAGTTTTACTGTTTGGCTCATAAAGGAGGGAGGGAGAGTGTTATGGAAATATCATCCAACGCATCGAACATCCAGCCTTATGGCTCACCTAATGGCATTAAAATTGCAAGCGATGAAGGTAGTAGTGCGTCGAGTCTTTCGCGACTAAAAGAAGCAACATCTTATGACAAGGTAGAGAAATCGAAAGAGGAAGCTACCGAAGCGGCGATTCAATTAGCTCAACATAGACAAGAGTTAAATGATGAAGAGCGAGTCAAAATGGTGGAGAAGGTAAACGAGTTTATCTCCTCTCTCAATAAAGGTGTGGCTTTTAAGGTCGATGAAGAATCTGGGAGAGATGTGGTTACCATTTATGAGACCACAACCGGTGATATTATTCGCCAGATCCCTGATGAAGAAATGCTTGAAATTCTAAGACGCCTAGCAGCCCAAAACTCGAATAGTCGAATATTTGAGGTGAAGGTTTAAGTCGTATTATTGAGGTGATTTAATGAGTTTTGGCCCAATGGGGATTTCGTCTGGCATGGATATCAATTCCATGGTCAGCAAAATTGTTGATTCGGAGCGTGTACCTAAACAGCAACGAATCGACAATGAACGAACGCGAATCGATACCAGCATTAGTGCCTATGGAAGACTCAGAGAATCCCTTGATTCGATGAAAAATCTGATGACAAACTTTCGTCAGGAAAAAGCTTTTGCTGTGCGAACAGTCGAAAGTACCGATGAAGGTCTTGTCTCTGCAACCGCGACTACCGAAGCGATCGCTGGCAAATATGCCATCGATGTGTTGCAGCTTGCCCAAAGCCATAAAGTGGCTTCTGATGTACTGTCAGAGGACATGAAATTTGGCCCAGGTAAGCTGCAGGTTTCGCTTGGTGATGACAGCTTTGACGTGCAAGTTGGCGACAGATCGAGACTTATCGAAGTTGTTCGTGGTATCAACGGTGCAGATAGCAACCCAGGCGTTCGTGCATCTATTATCAACGATGTCGAAGGTCCAAGACTTATTATTGCCTCGAACCAGTCTGGTTCAGATCAGCAGATCAACATTAATGTTGAGTCAGATGCTGCCAATCCCTTAAAAAAACTCGAATACAAAACGCTTGAAGAACGTGTTAAAGCGCTAGAGAAAGCGCGCGTTGCTGCTCAAGATATTCTAGCTCTAACCCCTGCAGGAAAAGCCGTTGAACTCATCGATGAAGTGATCGCTAGCGATGACCCAAATGCGAATGAAACACTCGATAAAGATGGCAATGTCATCCCTGCATCCCAAACTGATTCTACCTCCGTTGCTGACGAAGACTCTCAAAGCCTTAGCTACGGAGAACAAGCCGCCGCCGACGGCCAAGCAGCTCTTGATGCAGCTAAAGCGGCAAAATCTGTCATGCCTGAAGACAATATCCCAGGTTGGACGGAAACTGCCTCTGGTACGCTTCTTGACTCTTACTATACACCAGAACTTGAGCTTGATGAAAAAGCAATAGAGAAGGCACCTGATGTACCGGGATGGTCAAATGCTGCCTCAGGTACGTTGACGGATTCCTACGTGACACCGAAAGAAGCCCAACAAAAGCTTGAGGCTGAGCAAGCGCGTATCGAAGAGAAGATTTCACAAGAAAAAGCGGAGTTGGCTGAGAAAGTTCAAAAAGGCGAACTCACCGCAGAGCAAGCCAAGAAAATTGAGCGTGCCAAATTAGAACCCGAAGAGCGCGATCTCTTAGAGAAGGTCGATAAAGCGCAAGCAGATCTTGAACAAGCACAGCAATCTTTTGATACCTATAGTGGAATGACTGAAGTTCAGGCTGGCCAAGATTCTATGGTTGTCCTAGATGGTGTTGCTCAACTCTCTAGTAATAACAATGTGATTGAAGATGCCATTGAAGGTATTGATATTACGGTGAAAGGAAAAACGCCAAAAGATAAGCCGCCGGCAGAAATTGGTGTGGAGTACGACCGTAACAGTGTTCGCCAAGATATCGAATCCTTTGTGAGCTCTTATAACCAGTTCTATCAAGTGTCGAAAGACCTCGCGGGTGTTGATCCAACGACTGGTCAAAAAGGCCCGCTCTCTGGTGACAGTACAGTGCGTAACGCCGACTCCCGATTGAAAGGGGTGTTCTCATCAAGTATCGAAGGTGCGCCAGACAATCTAAAGTCTTTGACTGAATTCGGTATCACCACCACAAGACAAGGCTCGCTAGAAATCAACTACGATATGCTTGACCGTCAACTCAACAATAACTTTGATAAGTTGGGTGAGTTCTTTGGTGGCAACAACGGTTTCGCCAAAAAAGTGGAAGATGCGATTCAAGGTATCACAGGTATCACGGGTTCAATCCGTACTAGAGAAAAGAGCTTGGTCGAGCAAAACTACCGTTTGGTTGATGACCAAAGCGCGCTCGACCGCCGCATGGACAGCCTAGAGAGCCGTACCCACTCTAAGTTCACAGCCATGCAAGATGCGACCAGTAAGATGCAATCTCAGCTGGGCAGTATGATGAATGCGTTGGGCTAATAGATGAATAGCCAGCTACAAGAGCTTTGTGAACTCGATCAACTAATTATCTCTAAACTGGAATTTAGTGAAATTAATGCTGAAGAAATAACGCAGCTTGTCGATAACAGAGAACAGTTATTGCAAAACGTGCTTCAAATAATCGACTCACATCCCGACGTTAAGCAAAGTTCTGAATGGTTTGAAGCCATTACCAGAACCAGAAAATTAGTCGAATTGATGCAGTCTGAGACGAGTCGAGTAGGTAAGACCCTACATAAATACCGTCACGGCGCTAAATCAGTTCAACAATACAAAAAGTTTTTATAGAAGAGGTTTACTATGCGCGGTTCTTTACAGGCATATAAAAAGGTATCAGTGGATAGTCAGCTAACGGCTGCCTCACCGCATAAGATTGTACAAATGCTAATGGCCGGTGCTATCGAGCGTTTGATTCAAGGCAAAGCGGCAATGCAAGCAGGCAACATCCCAGTGAAAGGTGAGCGACTTGGTAAGGCTCTAGATATCATTATTAGCCTACGTAGTTGCCTATCTATGGACGATGGTGGCGATATTGCGAAAAACCTAGATCAACTTTATGAGTTCATGATCACGCAAATTTCTGCGGCAAATCACAAAAATGACCCACAGCCTATTGATGATGTTATCGATATTATTCGCGAAATTAAGAGCGCTTGGGACCAAATTCCGAACGAATATCACAACTTGACGTCCGCTGACGTAGGTATTTAAAGAAAAATTGCAGTTTTAACCAATCTCATATCCCTTAATTGGTTGGTTGCCTTATTTTTTTAATCAAATAAAATAGAAGCCATTAGATAGCCTAATGGCTTTTTTCGTTGCTGATTTCCTAAATTTGTCCACGTAGACCATAATCATTGATACATCTCACTGTTTTATAGACTACGTTGCTCACCGTTTTTCCGCATCGCACCAAAATAAAGGCAATAATTCCTACTTATGCAAGGTTTGGCAAAACTGCTTGTCGTCGACGATAACGCTCAAGATCGTCACAATTTAAGCACAATATTAGAGTTTGTAGGAGAGAGCTGCGAAGTAATCAGCTCTGAACAAGCACGTAAAGTTGACTGGTCACTACAGTGGGCCGGCTGCATTATTGGTACCATTAAAGGTAAAGGCTTCAACGCATTACTGAATGAGAAGCTTGTTCACGCCAATCACATCCCTTTACTGGTGATTGGCAAAAACAATCACCCGGTTGACGAGTTGACTAACTATGTTGGTGAGCTTGAACTTCCTCTTAACTACCCGCAATTAAGTGATGCATTAAGACACTGTAAAGACTTCTTAGGCCGCAAAGGTGTTCAAGTTGTGTCTTCGGCACGCAAGAACACCCTGTTTCGCAGCCTAGTAGGACAAAGTGCTGGCATTCAAGAAGTACGTCACTTAATTGAACAAGTCTCTTCTACGGAAGCGAACGTGCTGATTCTTGGTGAATCTGGTACAGGCAAAGAAGTCGTAGCGCGTAACATTCACTATCACTCTAAACGTCGTTCAGGGCCTTTTGTTCCTGTAAACTGTGGCGCGATTCCACCTGATTTGCTTGAAAGTGAACTGTTTGGTCATGAGAAGGGCGCATTTACTGGGGCGATTACCGCACGTAAAGGCCGTTTTGAATTGGCTGAAGGTGGCACACTGTTTCTTGATGAAATTGGCGATATGCCGATGGCGATGCAAGTTAAGCTGCTACGAGTACTGCAAGAGCGATGCTTTGAGCGTGTAGGTGGCAATAGCACCATACAAGCTGATGTTAGAGTGATTGCGGCAACCCACCGCAACCTTGAAGATATGATCGACGATGATTCGTTCCGTGAAGATCTTTACTACCGCTTAAATGTATTCCCGATTGAAATGCCGGCGCTTCAAGATCGTAAAGAAGATATTCCACTGTTGCTTCAAGAGCTGATGACTCGAATGGAAGCGGAAGGCAGCATGCCTATCTGTTTCACGGCTCGTGCTATCAACTCTTTGATGGAGCATTACTGGCCAGGTAACGTTCGTGAACTAGCGAACCTGGTTGAACGAATGGTTATCTTGTATCCAAACAGCTTGGTTGATGTGAATCACCTGCCAACTAAATATCGATACAGCGATATCCCTGAGTTCCAGCCAGAGTTTAATAGCTTTGGATCTGAAGAGGAGCAAGAGCGTGATGCACTTGCTGACTTATTCTCAGAAGATTTCAGTTTTGATCAGCAAGATGATATTGCCGACAATGCTAATGCGCCTCAAGAGTTACCGCCAGAAGGGGTTAACTTGAAAGAGCTACTCGCGGATATGGAAGTGAATATGATCAATCAAGCGTTGGAAGCGCAGGGCGGCATTGTTGCTCGTGCTGCTGACATGCTTGGAATGCGTAGAACCACTCTGGTTGAAAAAATGCGTAAATATAACTTGCAGCGATAGTGTCCAGTTTTCGATGAAAACGAAAAACTAGCACACACTTTTTAGCTATTTGGTAACTCTAGCTAAGTGAACAGATAAACCATAGTCGAGTTGTTGCTTGCTTAACTATGTGATAAATATAGCAAATAGCCTGACTCGTGTTGTACGTCTCAGGCTGTTTTAGTATTTGAGGCAAATTTTTGACATGTGCGTATCTAACGAACCAGAAAATCAATCACACCTAGATTCTGTTGAACAGCAGGTTGAGCGCTATAAGCAAGTACTCGACGTGATGCCAGCAGGGGTTATCTTGTTAGATACACACGGCGAAGTGAGAGAAGCGAACCCTGAAGCGCATCGTATTCTTGGTGTTGAGTTGGTTGGCGAGAAGTGGTTTTCAGTGATTCAAAGTGCCTTTGACCCAAAAGACGATGACGGTCATGAGATCTCATTGAAGAACGGGCGAAAAGTGCGTTTGGCGATTTCAGCCTCTACCACGGGTCAGCTGATTTTGATTACCGATCTGACCGAGACCCGACTATTGCAGTCTCGCGTGAGTGATCTTCAGCGTTTGTCTTCATTAGGTAGAATGGTGGCCTCGCTTGCCCATCAAGTGCGAACGCCGCTTTCAAGTGCGATGCTGTATGCATCAAACCTTGCCGCGCCAAATCTGCCGCCGGCAACAAAAACGCGTTTTCAATCTAAGCTTATGGATAGATTGCATGACTTAGAGAAGCAAGTGAACGACATGCTGTTGTTTGCCAAAGGTGGTGACAACAAAGTCGTTAAGCCATTTACTGTGGCTGAATTGATCACTGAATTTCACCCTATGGTGGAAGCGGCATTGAAAACTAACCAGATTGATTATTGCCAAGAAGTTGAGGGCGAACAGACTCAAATGTTCGGCAACGCCAATGCTATCGCCTCAGCGTTAAGCAACCTAGTGTTGAACGCGGTTCAAATTGCGGGTAAGGAATCGCAGATCGATGTGTTTTTTAGGCCCGTAAATGGCGAGCTTAAGATATCAGTGCAAGACAGTGGCCCCGGCGTACCGAAAGAGCTTCAAGGTAAAATAATGGAACCCTTCTTTACCACTCGTTCACAAGGTACAGGTCTAGGCTTAGCGGTTGTACAAATGGTATGTCGAGCACATGAAGGCCGACTGGAATTGATATCAGAAGAAGGCGACGGCGCATGCTTTACCATGTGTCTACCGCTTGAAAGAAGTGCTTCTTCTGAAGACTAATAAGTTTTAACTGAATTTACACTGGAGAATCCTATGGCTCAAAGCAAAGTGTTAATCGTCGAAGATGATGAAGGTCTACGCGAAGCCCTTGTCGACACACTCGCGCTTGCTGGCTATGAATGGCTGGAAGCGGATTGTGCGGAAGATGCTCTGGTCAAATTAAAATCGAACTCCGTTGATATTGTCGTATCTGACGTGCAGATGGCGGGCATGGGTGGCTTGGCACTATTGAGAAACATTAAGCAGCATTGGCCAAATTTGCCGGTATTGCTAATGACAGCGTACGCCAACATCGAAGATGCCGTTGCTGCAATGAAAGAGGGCGCTATCGACTATATGGCAAAGCCATTTGCGCCAGAAGTGCTGCTCAACATGGTCAGCCGTTATGCGCCTGTAAAGTCGGATGACAACGGCGACGCTATCGTTGCTGATGAAAAAAGTATCAAGCTAATGATGCTGGCTGATAAAGTTGCGAAAACCGATGCCAACGTCATGGTGTTGGGCCCGAGTGGTTCTGGTAAAGAGGTGATGTCTCGCTACATTCACAATGCTTCTAGCCGAAAAGATGGCCCGTTTGTCGCGATTAACTGCGCGGCGATCCCAGACAACATGTTAGAAGCGACCCTGTTTGGTTATGAAAAAGGCGCATTTACTGGCGCTATTCAAGCTTGCCCGGGGAAATTCGAGCAAGCGCAGGGCGGTACAATTCTGTTGGATGAGATCAGTGAAATGGATCTTAGCCTACAAGCCAAACTACTGCGTGTTTTGCAAGAGCGCGAAGTTGAGCGATTAGGTAGTCGTAAGAGCATCAAATTGGATGTTCGTGTATTAGCGACCAGTAACCGAGACCTTAAACAGTATGTTTCTGAAGGGAATTTCCGTGAGGATTTATACTATCGTTTGAATGTATTCCCAATTTCTTGGCCACCACTGTGTGAGCGAAAAGGTGATATTGAGCCTTTAGCTAAGCACTTAGTTGAGCGTCATTGCACCAAACTTGGTATGCCTGTACCGGTTATGTCAGCGCAAGCGATCAGTAAACTCGTCAATTATCCGTGGCCGGGCAATGTTCGCGAATTAGACAATGTGGTACAGCGTGCGTTAATATTGAGCGAACAAGAGAACATCTCTGGTGAGCATATCCTTCTTGAAGGTGTCGATTGGCAAGACGCAAGCAGCCTACAACAAATCGTCGAAGGCACTGACGTAGCTGCGCCAGAAATCAAGCCTATTGCCGAAGCAAACCCAATCAATAAAATCGCGGCTAGCAGCGAAGGGTTAGGTAATGAGCTTAGAGATCAAGAGTATGCGATCATTCTTGAAACCCTGATTGCATGTAATGGTCGACGCAAAGATATGGCTGAAAAACTGGGTATTAGCCCTCGTACACTGCGTTACAAGTTGGCTAAAATGCGCGATGCTGGAATAGATATCCCAAACTGAGGATAGATTAGTAGTGTCAGCTTTCTGACTAGTGTAATACGATATCTAGTCAATTTAATGTGTGGCACGCTAATTGCTCTGTCAATAATATAGCTAAATAGATGGTCATAATTTTGACTCCTGAGGTAGTAGATGAGAATAGATGGTTTACAAGGCGAAATGCAGGCGATGATGGTCGAAGCTGCCAGCGCGCGTCCCGCAGCAACGGGGCAAGCGGTCGGTGCAGATTTTGGCAACATGCTGACTAATGCCATCAATAATGTGAACTCATTACAAAAGACCTCAGGTGATCTTCAAGCTCGTTTTGATAGTGGTGACCAAAGCGTATCCCTATCGGACGTGATGATTGCTCGTAATAAATCTAGTGTGGCTTTTGAGGCGACGATCCAAATTAGAAATAAATTGGTCGAATCGTACAAAGAGCTGATGAATATGCCGGTATAAGTTGGGTAGTTAAATAGTGGCAGATAATAGTCAAACAACAGATTTAACCGTAAGCGATAGCAACGACCACGCACTGATTGCAGGCTCTGAGCTAGACGGAGAAGGGCAAAATCCCGATCTAGGTGAACGCAGTTCATCGAAGTTCGATATGGCTGTCGGTGATCTTGATTTACTTCGTCAGGTCGTCTTAGTCCTTTCTATCTCTATCTGTGTAGCGCTGATTGTGATGCTGTTTTTCTGGGTAAAAGAGCCAGAAATGCGTCCATTAGGGGCTTACGAAACAGAAGAATTGATCCCCGTTCTTGATTACTTAGATCTGCAAAAGATCGATTACACGCTTGAAGGCAATACCATCTCAGTACCGGCGAGTGAGTACAACTCATTAAAGCTTAATATGGTACGAGCGGGTTTGAATCAAGAGCGAAACGCGGGTGATGACATCCTCATGCAAGACATGGGTTTTGGTGTATCACAACGTTTAGAACAAGAACGCCTTAAATTAAGCCGCGAAAGACAACTTGCCAAAGCCATTGAGCAGATGAAACAGGTGCGTAAAGCTCAGGTTTTATTGGCCCTGCCGAAGCAGAGTGTTTTTGTACGTCATAATCAAGAAGCCTCTGCTTCTGTATTCCTAACTCTAAAAACAGGTACTAACCTCAAGCAGCAAGAAGTTGATTCTGTTGTGGATATGGTGGCAAGTGCCGTTCCGGGAATGAAAACCTCACGTATTACGGTGACCGATCAGCATGGCCGATTGTTGAGCTCAGGCTCTCAAGACCCTATGTCAGCGGCGCGTCGTAAAGAACACGAGTTAGAGCGCAATCAAGAACAAGCGCTGCGTGAAAAAATTGACTCCATCCTGATTCCTATTCTTGGGTTTGGTAACTACACCGCTCAGGTTGATATCCAGCTCGATTTCAGTGCTGTGGAGCAAACCAGAAAACGTTTTGATCCGAATACACCGGCGACTCGAAGTGAATACACCTTAGAAGATTACAACAATGGAAATACGGTGGCGGGTATTCCGGGTGCGTTGAGTAACCAGCCTCCAGCGGATGCCTCAATTCCACAAGATGTGGCTCAGATGAAAGACGGCGCGATGACAGGTCAAGGCTCTGTTCACAAAGAAGCGACTCGAAACTTTGAGCTAGACACCACCATCAGTCATGAACGTAAACAGAGCGGCACGGTTAATCGTCAGACGGTTTCTGTTGCGATCAAAGACCGCCAATCCTTGAACCCAGATACGGGTGAAGTGGTTCATACGCCAATCCCGGCGAGCGAAATCAATGCGATTCGCCAAGTACTGATTGGTACGGTGGGCTTTGATGAAACTCGTGGTGATTTGCTCAACGTATTAAGCATGCAGTTTGCACCTCAAGTAACAGATGTTGTTGCTGATGTGCCAATCTGGGAGCATCCAAACTTCAATGATTGGGTTCGTTGGTTTGCAAGTGCCTTGGTTATCATTGTGGTGGTGTTGGTACTTGTTCGCCCTGCAATGAAGAAACTGCTTAACCCAGCAGCAGACAACGATGAACAGATGTACGGACCTGATGGCATGCCAATTGGTGCCGACGGCGAAACCAGCTTAATTGGTGGTGATATTGAAGGTGGTGAGTTGTTTGAATTTGGTTCAAGTATCGACTTACCAAACCTTCATAAAGACGAGGACGTGCTGAAAGCAGTACGTGCACTTGTAGCGAATGAACCAGAGCTAGCAGCTCAAGTAGTTAAGAATTGGATGGTAGATGGCTAACGAAATAGTTCCACAACAAACTGAAGGCGGTGAAGTGCTTGATGTCTCTAGCGTGGATATCGGCTCTATCTCAGGCGATGAGCGCGCTGCGATCTTGTTGCTCAGTTTAAATGAAGAAGATGCTGCTGGTATTATTCGTCACCTAGAGCCAAAGCAGGTTCAGCGTGTGGGTAGTGCGATGGCGCGAGCTACAGACCTATCCCAAGAGAAAGTAGGCGCTGTGCACCGTGCTTTCTTAGATGATATTCAGAAGTACACCAACATTGGTATGGGCAGCGAAGACTTCATGCGTAATGCGTTAGTTGCTGCTCTGGGTGAAGACAAGGCGAATAACCTTGTTGACCAAATCCTTCTCGGCACAGGTTCGAAAGGTTTGGATTCGCTTAAGTGGATGGATCCTCGTCAGGTGGCGAGCATTATCATCAACGAGCACCCTCAAATTCAAACTATTGTGTTGTCGTACCTCGATGCCGATCAATCGGCTGAGATCCTGTCTCAGTTCCCAGAGCGAGTTCGTCTGGATCTGATGATGCGTATTGCCAACCTTGAAGAAGTTCAACCTTCGGCGCTTGCTGAACTGAATGAAATCATGGAGAAACAGTTCGCGGGTCAAGCGGGTGCTCAAGCTGCCAAAATTGGTGGCCTGAAAGCCGCGGCTGAGATCATGAACTACATGGATAACAACGTGGAAGGCGTCTTGATGGATCAAATCCGTGACCAAGACGAAGACATGGCAACACAGATTCAAGATCTGATGTTTGTCTTTGAAAACCTTATTGAAGTTGATGACCAAGGTGTTCAACGACTACTACGTGATGTTCCACAAGATATTCTACAGAAAGCACTTAAAGGTGCAGATGAAGGTCTACGTGAGAAGATCTTCAAGAACATGTCTAAACGTGCTGCCGATATGATGAGAGACGATATTGAGGCGATGCCGCCAGTCAAAGTCTCTGATGTTGAAGCGGCTCAGAAAGAGATTTTGGGTATCGCGAGGAAGATGGCAGACAGTGGCGAAATTATGCTGTCTGGTGGCGCCGACGAGTTCCTTTAATACAGAAATCTCAAAAGCCCCACACTGTTGGGGCTTTTCTTTATCCAATCTCGAACCACAGATTAACTCAGTTTAACTGCTTGAATTCACAATACAGTTAAGCCACTCATAGATAGGTACTGATATGTCAGGTGATAGAAAACGCGGCTTCCTTCGCCCTGAAGAAGATAATACGGTTGCCCAACCTCAGAAATGGGGGCTGCCTGACTACACCTCTGACGTGAGCAAACAAGCCAAAGAAACCGCTTTTAACTACGACCCTAGTTGGATGCCAACGGTTGAAGAAGCCATTGAAGATGAAGAGCTGGTTCTGACTGAAGAGCAAATCGAGCTGATTAAACAAGGCGCTTATCAGGAAGGGCTGCATCAAGGCCAAGAGGCGGGCTTTAAGCAAGGCTATGAAAAAGGCAAAGAAGAAGGTTTTGCTGCCGGTCACGAAGAAGGCAACGAAGCCGGCAAGCTTGAAGGCGTAACCGCGGGTCAAGAGTACATTCAACAGCAGGTGGCCGTCTTCATGGGGCTGGCAAACCAGTTCGCTCAACCATTAGAGTTGATGAACGCTCAGGTGGAGAAGCAATTGGTCGACATGGTGCTTACCATGGTCAAAGAAGTGGTTCATGTTGAAGTGCAAACCAACCCACAAATCATATTAGATACCGTTAAAGAATCGGTAGAGTCGTTGCCGATTTCTGGTCACGCAATCACATTGAAACTCAATCCGGAAGATGTGGCGATCATTCGCTCTGCGTATGGCGAGACTGAATTGGACTGCCGTAATTGGACGCTGGTCGCAGAGCCAGCACTCAACCGTGGTGATGTACAAATTGAAGCGGGTGAGTCGAGCGTTAACTACCGTATGGAAGATCGCGTAAAGAACGTCATTCAAAACTTCTGCGGCGCAAACCGTCACCAGGGTCATGAGTAATGCTTGAGTTAGCGAACCGTCTCAGTCAGTACAAAGTCGAAGGGTTAAAATCACGACCGATTGCCTCAGGTAAGTTAGTACGCGTTGTTGGCTTAACGCTTGAAGCGACCGGCTGTAAAGCGCCAATCGGAAGTTTGTGTTTAGTCGAAACTATGTCTGGTCAGATGGAAGCCGAAGTCGTCGGTTTCTCTGGCGATAACCTCTTTTTGATGCCGAGTGAGCAAATCACCGGGATCTTACCTGGCGCTCGCGTCACGCCAATGACTACCGAAAGTGGTATCCCTGTTGGAATGGAACTGCTCGGTCGAGTGATCGACGGCGTAGGTAATCCACTCGACGGTTTAGGTCCAATCTATACAGAGCAACGCGCTTCATTTAATGCGGAGCCAATCAACCCGTTAGCTCGTAAACCGATTTCTGAACCACTCGATGTCGGCTTGAAAGCCATTAATGGTTTGCTAACCGTGGGTAAAGGGCAACGTATCGGTCTGTTTGCTGGCTCTGGTGTCGGTAAATCCGTAACTCTGGGCATGATGACTCGAGGCACAACTGCGCAAGTAGTGGTCGTAGGCCTAATCGGTGAGCGTGGACGAGAAGTTAAAGAATTTATTGAAGAGATTCTTGGTGAAGATGGCCGTAAGCGTTCGGTTGTTGTTGCCGCTCCTGCCGACTCATCACCATTGATGCGCTTAAAAGGCTGTCAAACCGCGTTGGCTGTCGCCGAGTACTTCCGCGACCAAGGCTTAGATGTTCTGCTACTCATTGATTCATTGACCCGTTTTGCTCAAGCTCAGCGTGAAATTGCTCTGTCTGTGGGTGAGCCGCCAGCAACCAAGGGCTATCCGCCATCAGTCTTCGCTAAGCTTCCTGCGCTGGTGGAACGAGCAGGTAACGGCAATGATGAACAAGGTTCTATCACGGCTTTCTTTACCGTGTTAACCGAAGGCGATGACTTACAAGATCCGATTGCGGATGCGTCGCGAGCAATTCTCGATGGTCACGTTGTGTTATCTCGTGAGATGGCCGATGCCGGTCACTACCCAGCGATTGACGTTGAGAAATCCGTCAGTCGTGTTATGCCGCAAATCACCACTGAAGAACATGTCTTGATGTCGAAAGCGGTAAGGCAAGTGCTGTCTATCTGCCGTAAAAACCAAGATTTGGTGTCGATTGGTGCTTACAAGCCAGGAACGGATCCAGCAATCGATAGTGCCTTCACGTTGAAACCAAAACTGGATGAGTACTTGCAGCAGAAGATGAAAGAGACCGTCCCATACGACATGTGCGTCAACATGTTGAAACATGTATTGGGTGGCTAACGGGTGAATAAGGTTAGTCATGGATAACGCATTAGAATTTTTGCTCGATCAAGCCAAAGATCAAGAGAACCAAGCGGTACTTGCGCTCAACAAAGCGAACTCTGAGCTGCAAGGCTACTATGAGCAGGTTGCGCAGATTGAAAAGTATCGACTGGATTACTGTCAGCAGCTCGTTGACCGCGGCAAGGCAGGCTTAACGGCGAGCCAATATGGTCACTTGAACCGCTTCTTAACTCAGTTGGATGAAACATTATCCAAACAGAGAGAAGCCGAGCACCACTTTAAAAATCAAGTCGACAACTGCCAAAGCTACTGGATGGAGTTACGCAAAAAACGTAAATCCTACGAGTGGTTGATGGAGAAAAAGCAGAAAGAGAAAGCAAAGCTGCAAGATCGAAGAGAACAAAAGCAAATGGATGAGTTTTCGACTCTGTTATACAGCCGAAAGAAGATGTGATCCTAAGCCACGAATGACGTCAGTGCTGTTCTCTATATTGTGAAAACCGAACTTATAGGCATGTTTCTTGCTCCGTTTTATATAAAATTGCGCGTTATGCCCACCAAAGGCATGAAAAGCATCCGACTTTCTTTTTGTTGCCTGATTCATGGCAGCAAAGCTAGTAGATAGAGCTTGTATATATGAATGTTAGTCTTTCCTCAAATTCAGCGACCAACAAAATGTCATCGTTGTTGGACACCGGTTCTGCCTCTTCCAAGGTAGAAGAAACCGGCGACTCTAAAGGTTTCTTTGAGTCCTTTAAAGAAGCGCTCGGCTTTGAAGAAAGTGACAGTAAAGTCGCAGCAAAAGACACAGAAAGCACTGCGAAACCTGATACTAAACAGACATCTACCGAAGGTGAAGCGTCAGCCGAAGCGAACAAAGGTGATTCCGCTGAATCAAAGGCTACTGACGAAGTGAGCGAAGCGCAAAGCAAGCAAGCAGCTTCAGAAGTAGAAGGCGAGAAAGCTGCTGATAAAACATCAGCAGAGGCTGCGTCTGGATCTGAGGCTCAGCTCAAAGCCAATTCGGGCACTGATAGCACTGTCGCTGATAAGACTGTTGCAGATGGTAAAGATGCGCAGGATACGACTAACGAATCTAAAGAACATATTGCTCAATCCCAAACTCAGGGTCCATCAGCGGTAGATGGTGCTACGCAGGCATCGCAAGCCAATGCAGCGATGAGCGAAGGCAATAAATTGCTTGGTCAATTGGATGAGGCAAACAAAACCCTAAATCAAGCGCCAAACGGCAAAGGCTTGCCTCAGCAAGGTCAGGTAGAACAAGCCCAAGGTAATATCACCGGTGCTTCTGTTGCAGGAGTTTCCGTTACGGATAAGGCGACACAACAAGCTAAGGCTGCAAATCAGGAGAAGAGCCTTGAAGTCGATTCTGAAATCGCTGTACTTACCGGAGGTAAGGGTGTTTCTCAGCTAACTGATACTGAAATTCGACAGTTGATGGATAAAGGCGTCACTCCAGAACAAATTGAAGCCAGTATGAGCCGAGAGCTGAGCCAAAAGAATGCAGCTAGTGCGGTTGCTGCCGAGCAGAGCCAAGCATTGTCAGCCGTGGATATTGAACTGGCAAAGCAAGTAGATGCCCATACCAAAGCGCTAAACCAATTGAATGGACAAATCGAATCAGAGCAGTCTGTTGTCGATAGCTTGCTTGATAAGCAACAAAGTGGCGCTAAGTTGACGGTTGATGAGCAAGCCGCTTTGGCTAAAGCGACCTCTAACCTAGACCTGTTGAATCAACAGCTCGCTAACGTTCAACAACAAGTAACAGCTTTGCTAAGTCAAGCTCCGGCTGCGAACAGTGCGTCTGGTGAACCCACTGCTATCGATTGGGATAATACGGATTCAAGCGAAACTAAAGCCTTAGCTGCGGCAGCATCAACAGCAGCTGTAGCGACGGCTACACAACAAGTGTCAGCGCAGGCCGCTTCTCAATCAGCAAACAATGCTCTTACGGACAAGGCGGCAATGCTGCACGCCAATAATGCACATGCAGCCCAACAGGCCGCAGCTCAACAAGCTAATGTGGCTTCACCTCAGCAGCAAGCAACGTTGGATCCAGCTTTAACCGCGCAAGGAATGGCGATGAATGCAACGCCAGCTGCCACAAAAGCAGGCTCGACTGATACGCTTCTTAAAGCGGGCGCCGGTGCAGCAGCACTGTCTGGTTTGGGTAAAGCGGGTGCTAAAGAAGATTCTAAAGATTCGACCTTTGCTCAGCAGATCGCTTCTGCGGCTGGTGCACAAGGTACGGCAACGGTGGGTTCAGCACCTACGCGAGCTGAAATTCAAGCTGCTCAACAAGCGCCCTTACAGCTCACCAAAGAGCTAGCCAATGAGCAAGTGGCTGAAAAAGTACAAATGATGATGTCTAAGAACCTTAAGAACTTGGACATTCGTCTCGACCCACCAGAATTGGGCCAAATGAAAATCCGCATGACCATGAATAATGACGTGGCAAACGTGCACTTTACGGTGAGTAATCAGCAAGCGAGAGATGTGATTGAACAAACCTTACCTCGCTTGAGAGAGATGCTTGCTCAGCAAGGTCTGCAGCTTGCCGATTCGTCTGTTCAACAACAGAACTCCGGTCAGGGACAAGATAGATACAACAATGGTGAGCAACAATCCGGCGCTAACCGCACAAATGATACGCAAGGTGATGAAAACCTTGATAGTGGCAGCAATCTTGAATTGAATGTCGCATCAAAGCGTGATGGAATTAGTTATTATGCCTAATATCAGGCTAAGAACGCTTGGTTAATAGAAAAAAACAGTTAATAAAAAGAACCATCAGTTAATCGCAAGAACAGGAAGTTAGAGTAAGATATGGCCGAAGAACAAGATGCACCTAAAGGGAAGAGCAAGCTCCTTATAATTATTATTGCCGTAGTTGTGTTACTGCTTGGTATAGGTGGTGCGCTGTACTTTTTCTTAGGTTCTGACGATAGCGCCTCTGAATCTCAGTCTCAGCCAGCAACGGCTGTGGTCGCTGCAGAGCCGGTTATGTATGTTAATATTCCTCAGCCCTTCTTGTTTAATGTGACAGGTGACAAAAAAGATCGCCTAGTTCAGATAAAAGCACAGCTCATGGTACGTGGCAGTAAGAATGAAGACCTGGCTCGTTACCACTCTCCACTTGTAGAAAGTACGCTACTGGCCACGTTCGCTTCGGCAACGGTTGATCAATTGCGCTCACCAACAGGCCGCGTGGAACTGCGTAATAAGGCAACAGAAGATATTAAAGCAAGCCTGGCTCAAGCTGTTGGCCAGCCTGTGATTGAAAAAGTGTTATTCACTGACTTCGTAATTCAATAGGTAATTTGTGACCGATTTATTAAGCCAAGACGAAATTGATGCGCTGTTACATGGCGTTGATGATGTTGAAGAAGTTGAAGATGTCTTAGAAACCGAAAATGACAATGCGGTCAATTTCGACTTCTCATCTCAAGATCGAATCGTCCGTGGTCGAATGCCGACCCTTGAACTTATTAACGAGCGCTTCGCACGTCATATGCGTATCAGCTTGTTTAATATGTTACGTAAAACGGCTGAAGTGTCGATCAACGGCGTACAGATGATGAAGTTTGGTGAGTACCAAAACACATTGTATGTACCCACCAGTTTAAACATGGTTCGTTTCCGTCCATTGAAAGGTACGGCACTCATCACCATGGAAGCTCGTCTGGTTTTCATTCTCGTAGAGAACTTTTTTGGCGGTGATGGTCGTTTCCACGCCAAGATTGAAGGTCGTGAATTCACGCCTACTGAAAGACGAATCATTCAGTTACTGCTGAAAATTGTTTTTGAAGATTACAAAGAAGCTTGGTCGCCAGTGATGGGGGTTGAGTTTGAATACTTGGATTCCGAAGTGAACCCAAGTATGGCGAACATTGTGAGCCCAACCGAAGTGATTGTTGTGAGTTCGTTCCACATTGAAGTGGATGGCGGTGGTGGTGACTTCCACGTTGTCATGCCTTACTCCATGGTTGAGCCGATCCGTGAACTGCTTGATGCGGGTGTTCAATCAGACAAGATGGAAACCGATGTTCGTTGGAGTACCGCACTGCGTGATGAGATCATGGATGTGCCCGTCAATTTCCGCGTGAATTTGCTAGAGCAAGATATTTCCCTTCGTGATCTGATGGAGCTGCGCCCTGGTGATGTTATCCCAATGAACATGCCTGAGCACGCAACCATGTTTGTCGAAGAACTGCCGACTTATCGTGTGAAAATGGGCCGTTCTGGTGAGAAGCTTGCAGTACAGATTTCGGAAAAAATTCAAAGACCACATGTGGTTAAAACTGATCTCGCTTTTCTAGGTAAAGACTTATTGTCTGAGCTCGAAAACAGTGATGATGACGAATAGTAAAATAGATAAAAGTATAGGAATTGGTAATGGAACCTAGTGAAGATCAAAAGCTAGCAGACGAATGGGCTGCAGCACTTGGTGAAGATCCTTTAGCGCCGTCAATTGATGTTGATGATGTGCTTGCGGCACCACTTGATGAGCTAACCGATTCATCATCTCCGATTTCTGAAGATGAGCGTCGTAAGCTGGATACCATTATGGATATCCCCGTGACTATTTCGATGGAAGTTGGCCGCTCTCAGATCAGTATCCGTAATTTACTTCAGTTGAACCAAGGTTCGGTTGTTGAGCTAGATCGAATCGCTGGTGAGTCACTAGACGTGATGGTCAACGGAACTCTGATTGCTCACGGTGAAGTGGTTGTAGTAAACGACAAGTTTGGTATTCGTTTGACTGACGTTATTAGCCAGACAGAACGAATTAAGAAGCTGCGTTAATGAGCTTTTTGTCTCAAAGACTTGCGGGCTCTTTTCTCGGAATGACAGGTTTGTTACGAGGAATCTTGGGAGTAGGGCTATTAACGGCTCCTTCCATTGCCTTTGCAGCAACACCGCCTTCTCTCGATTTAGCGACCACCTTTGGGTCGCTAATTTTCGTTATAGCCTTCATTTTATTTATTGCTTGGCTACTCAAGCGAATGCAAGTACCTGCGATGTCGAATCAACAAGGTTTGGCGATTGTTAGGCAAATCCCTGTTGGTACTAAAGAGCGTATCGCTATTGTGCAAGCGGGTGATGAACAGTTCTTGGTAGGGATTACCACACAATCGATTCAGCTGATCTCTAAGCTCGATAAACCTCTTACTCAGGAGATGCTGGAAAAAAGTACATTTTCAAGTCAGCTTTCCCAGCTAATAAAAAAAGATGCAAACAAGTAACGGACTTTTGAACTCCTCTTACTTTCACCAAGCCGGAGCTTTCCGAACGGTGAAAGTGTGGTTGGTTCAGCTTATTCTCCTATGCTCAATCGTATTCAGTGTGTCGGTATTTGCACAAGCTGAAGACGGCACCGTCATTCCTGCGAATACCGCTGGCTCGGAATCGGTCACTATCAGCACGATGGAACAAGACCAAGCCAAATCGACAACCATGACCACGGGCAGCTTGACTGGCAATGGTGGCGGCATACCTGCCTTTACCATGACAACCAATGCCAATGGCGGTGAAGACTACTCGATTAACCTGCAAATTCTCGCGTTAATGACCATGCTTGGCTTCTTGCCGGCGATGGTGATTTTGATGACATCGTTCACTCGTATTGTGGTTGTGATGTCTATCTTGCGTCAGGCGATGGGTCTACAACAAACACCGTCTAACCAAGTCATTATTGGTATCGCGATATTCTTGACCTTCTTCATCATGTCGCCAGTGATTAATCAAGTTAACGAACAAGCAGTTCAGCCTTATCTTAATGAACAGATATCGGCACGACAGGCATTTGATGTTGCCCAAAAACCGATTAAATCCTTCATGCTCAAGCAGACTCGAATCAAAGATCTTGAAACCTTTGTTGAGATTTCTGGCGCGGAAGTGACTAACCCTGAAGATGTTTCGATGGCGGTTCTGATTCCAGCATTTATCACATCGGAATTAAAAACGGCTTTCCAAATCGGATTTATGCTGTTCTTGCCTTTCCTAATCATCGACTTGGTGGTGGCATCGGTATTGATGGCTATGGGTATGATGATGTTGTCACCGATGATTGTATCGCTGCCGTTTAAGTTGATGCTGTTTGTTCTTGTTGATGGCTGGAACTTGATACTCTCCACACTCGCCGGCAGTTTTGCCTTGTAGCTGGGGGAATAATGAATCCTGAAATATTCGTAGAGTTGTTCCGAGATGCCCTTTGGATGGTATTAATCATGGTTTGCGCCATCATTATTCCTAGCCTGCTGATCGGTTTGGTTGTGGCTGTTTTCCAAGCTGCGACCTCAATCAACGAACAAACCCTGAGTTTCCTGCCGCGTTTGATCGTAACTTTGTTGGCGTTGATGCTATTCGCACACTGGATGACCCAGATGATGATGGAGTTCTTTTTTGAGCTCATCGAACGCTTGCCGCAAGTTCTGTATTAAACCGATATGGAATACCCAACGAGCCTTGTACTAGAGTGGTTAGCCAATTATTTTTGGCCATACACTCGCATCTCAGCGATGCTGATGGTGATGACGGTAACAGGGGCACGCTTCGTGTCGCCGCGTATTCGTCTGTATTTAGGCTTGGCGATCACTTTTGCGGTGATGCCTGCGATTCCGGCCGTTCCCAAAGAGATTGAACTTCTGTCCTTTCAAGGCTTCCTGACTGTCTTCGAGCAAATTGTGATTGGCGTGGCCATGGGTTTTGTTACCCAGTTCATGATTCAAACCTTTGTTATGCTGGGTCAGATCCTCGGTATGCAATCGAGCTTGGGTTTTGCATCAATGGTCGACCCGGCTAACGGGCAAAACACGCCGGTACTTGGTCAGCTGTTCATGCTGCTAGCGACCATGTTTTTTTTGGCGACCGATGGTCACTTGAAAATGCTGCAGCTGGTGGTGTTTAGTTTTAAGACCTTGCCGATTGGCAGTGGCTCTCTAACCTCTGTGGATTTTCGAGAGCTCGCGTTGTGGCTCGGCATCATGTTCAAAACGGCATTAGCGATGTCATTGTCGGGGATTATTGCGCTGCTAACGATTAACCTTTCTTTTGGTGTAATGACGCGTGCGGCACCTCAATTAAACATCTTTTCTTTGGGTTTTGCATTTGCGCTACTCGTGGGTCTGTTACTTTGTTGGTACATCCTTGGCGGCTTGTATAGTCACTATGAGCTATTCTGGATGCAGGGCGAACAACAGATATGTCGTCTAATCCGGTTAGATTGCTAGGAGACTGAAATGGCAGAGTCAGACGGTCAAGAACGCACAGAAGACGCCACGCCCAAACGCTTGCAACAGGCCAAAGAGAAAGGGCAGGTTGCAAGGTCAAAAGAGCTAGCGTCAGCATCGGTATTAATTGTCGGTGCGATTGCTTTAATGTGGTTTGGCGAATCGATGGCGAAGGCTTTGTTCGAGGCCATGCAACGTCTGTTTTCACTCAGTCGTGACGAGATTTTTGATACTAACAAGCTACTGGAAATAGCGGGTGGCGCATTAGTAAACCTGTTGTTCCCACTGTTCTTGATTCTCATCACTTTGTTCGTTGCTGCTGTGATTGGCGCTGCGGGTGTTGGTGGGGTCAATTTCTCAATGCAAGCCGCTATGCCAAAGGCATCTAAACTCAATCCTTTGAGTGGTATCAAGCGTATGTTTGGCTTACAAAGCTGGGTTGAACTGCTGAAATCTATCTTGAAAGTGGCTTTGGTATCGGGCATGGCCATTTACCTGATTCAAGCTTCTCAACATGACTTGATGCAGTTGAGTATGGATGTGTATCCACAGAATATATTCCATGCCTTAGATATTTTGCTTAACTTCATCCTATTGATCAGTTGTTCTCTACTCATCGTGGTCGCCATTGATATCCCATTCCAGATTTGGCAACACGCCGATCAGCTGAAGATGACCAAGCAAGAAGTTAAAGACGAATTCAAAGACACTGAGGGTAAGCCCGAAGTGAAAGGTCGTATTCGTATGCTGCAACGAGAAGCCGCTCAACGTCGAATGATGGCTGACGTTCCTCAAGCGGATGTGATTGTGACTAACCCTGAGCACTTTTCAGTGGCGCTGCGCTATAAGCAGAATCAAGATAAGGCACCAATTGTGGTTGCTAAAGGTGTCGACCACATGGCGATGAAGATCCGAGAGATTGCGCGTGCAAACGACATCTATATAGTTCCAGCGCCGCCATTGGCGAGGGCGCTTTATCATACCACTGAGCTAGAACAACAAATTCCTGACGGTCTGTTTACGGCAGTTGCACAAGTGCTTGCATATGTTTTCCAGCTTAAACAGTACCGAAAACGAGGTGGTGAGCGACCAAAACTGCAAGATTCTAATATGCCGATCCCACCTGATTTACGTCATTAGATCAATTGCTTGAGCTCTGCGTGATGAACCCTGATAATAGCGAGCTAGCTAATCTTCCTTTTATAGAGGTGATGGCGATAATTTGACGTGAGATGTTGGTACAGTGTTTGCTGTAGTAGCCTGAACATTATAAGCCCATAGCAAACAGCCCTGACTAAGACCTAATCCACTTGTTCAGAGAGCTACAACATAGCGAAACTGTCTAGATTTATGAAATTCTCCCTGCCTTTTGTGGACAAGCTACCTAAAATCCCTAACCGTGCCATGCCTGCGATTGGTGCACCTGTTATGGTACTTGCAACGCTTGCTATGGTGGTGTTGCCCATTCCAGCTTTCTTGTTGGATATGTTCTTCACCTTCAATATTGCACTGTCTATGGTTGTGCTATTGGTATCGGTTTATACCCGCAGGCCTTTAGATTTCGCTGCATTCCCGACCGTCCTGCTGATTGCGACTCTACTTCGATTGGCCTTGAACGTTGCTTCGACACGTGTGGTATTGCTCCATGGTCACGAAGGTGGCGACGCGGCAGGTAACGTGATTGAAGCCTTCGGTAACGTGGTTATCGGTGGTAACTACGCGGTTGGTTTAGTGGTGTTCTTGATTCTTATGATCATCAACTTCATGGTTGTAACCAAAGGTGCGGGTCGTATCTCGGAAGTAAGCGCGCGTTTCACGTTAGACGCCTTACCGGGTAAACAGATGGCAATCGATGCCGACTTGAACGCAGGTTTGATCGACCAAGACCAAGCGCGTCTGAGACGTTTTGAAGTCACCAAAGAAGCTGACTTCTACGGTTCGATGGACGGTGCTTCTAAGTTTGTTAAAGGCGATGCGATCGCTGGTATCTTAATCTTATTCATCAACATCATTGGTGGCTTGAGCATTGGTATGGCTCAGTTTGATCTTGGTTTTGGTGAAGCAATCGAAATCTACACGCTACTGACTATCGGTGATGGTCTGGTTGCACAAATTCCATCTCTATTACTGTCTATTGCAGCTGCGATGATGGTAACGCGCCAAAATACTGATGAAGATATGGGTGAGCAACTTGTCTTCCAGATGTTCGACAATCCAAAAGCCTTGATGATCACCGCCGCCATCCTTGGCATCATGGGTATTGTTCCGGGTATGCCACATTTCTCGTTCTTGAGCCTTGCCATCGTTGCAGGCGCGGGGGCGTATTACATCGATAAAAAGAACAAGAAGAAGGCGGAAGAGCCTAACCTTCCGGCGACAGTTGAAGCGAATGGAGAAGTAGGCTCTCAGAAGGAGCTCTCTTGGGATGATGTTCAACCTGTCGATATTATTGGTTTAGAAGTGGGTTACCGTTTAATTCCTTTGGTTGATAGAGACCAAGGTGGTGAATTGCTTGAACGCGTTAAAGGTGTGCGTAAAAAGCTGTCTCAAGACTTTGGTTTCTTGATCCCAGCGGTACACATTCGCGATAACCTAGAACTGACACCAAACAGCTACCGTATTACCCTGATGGGTGTTGCTGTGGGTGAAGCTGAGATTAAGCCAGACATGGAGCTCGCGATTAACCCGGGCCAAGTCTATGGCATGATCGATGGCGAGCCGACGATTGACCCTGCCTTTGGCCTTGAAGCGGTTTGGATTCGTGAAGAGCAGCGTGAACACGCACAAGCTCTAGGTTATACCGTTGTAGATTCTTCTACAGTACTGGCGACACACCTTAGCCAGCTGCTAACCAACAACGCATCGCAGCTCATTGGCCACGAAGAAGTTCAGAACTTACTTGAGATGCTCAGCCGCTCAACACCTAAGCTGGTGGAAGGTTTTGTACCGGATCAATTGCAGTTGGGTGTGGTTGTGAAAGTGCTACAGAACCTGCTGAATGAAGCGATTCCAATTCGTGACATTCGAACCATAGTCCAAACTTTGTCGGAGTATTCAGGTAAGAGTCAAGAACCTGACATACTTACTGCGGCGGTTCGCATCTCATTGAAACGATTAATTGTTCAGGAAATCAATGGTATAGAGCCCGAGTTACCAGTGATAACCTTGATTCCTGAGCTGGAACAAATCTTGCATCAAACCATGCAGGCATCCGGCGGAGAATCTGCTGGTATTGAACCTGGTTTAGCCGAACGTTTACAGACCTCCCTCAGCCACGCTACGCAAGAGCAGGAGCTGAAAGGTGAACCAGCGGTGCTACTGACCTCTGGTGTGTTACGCTCGACTCTGGCTAAGTTCGTGAAAAACACGATCCCAAGCTTGAGAGTCTTGTCTTACCAAGAGATACCGGACGAAAAACAGATACGTATAGTACAAGCTGTTGGTAATTAAGCCGCCTAATTAGAACGGACGATCGAATTGAAAATTAAACGATTTTTTGCAAAAGATATGCGAACGGCGCTGCTCCAAGTTAAAGAAGAACTTGGTTCAGAAGCGGTGATCATGTCTAACAAAAAGGTCGCAGGTGGCGTGGAAATTGTTGCCGCTATTGATGGCGAATCCAGCCCGTCGACAGCGAGCCAGAGATTAAATAAACCTCAGCAGCCTGCACAAAGCCAATATACGCAAATGGCCGCGCCCGCAGCTCCTGCTGGGCGACGTCAACTAGACGATGACAAGGTTAGCCTACAGTCGAATGTTGAAGGTGGACGCTCAATGACTAAGCGCTTTGCGAATATGCTTAAGCAATACAGTCATGGCGCCGATGATGAGCCACAGCATCGTGCAGAAAATGAAGATTCATTGTCAGCATTGCTCAATCGCCAATCAAGCACGGGCCATAAGCCTCATAGTCATCAGACTCAAAGCAATTTGCAGTCTCATGGCCATCAGCAATCTCACGGTAACCAACAGTCTCACGGAAATCTTGATTCTGCATTTGCTCGTGAAACGGGTTTGTCTAAGTTGATTGCTGAAGACCGCAGAGTAGAGCGCCCGACACCTCGCTTGGATCCTACCCGTTATGATCGTGGTCGAGAGAACACTCAGTCCAAAGGTTCTGATACTGAAATGGAAACGATGCGCGAAGAGATGACCTCAATTCGTCGTCTGTTAGAGCATCAAGTTTCTGGGTTGATGTGGCAAGAAGTTGAGCGCCGTGAACCACTGAGAGCCATGCTTATTAAGCGCCTTGAACGTATGGGTGTATCTGCAGAGCTTGCCGATCAAATGGCTTGCTACATTCCTGAAGATACTAAACCTGCACGTGCATGGAAGGCTCTGTTAGCTCTGGTTGCTGACCAAATCTCCGTTACACAAAAAGATATTTTAAAACGCGGCGGTATTGTGGCTCTACTTGGCCCAACCGGCGTGGGTAAAACAACGACTGTTGCAAAGCTAGCTGCACGTGCTGCCATGGAATATGGCGCTGATAACGTCGCACTAGTGACAACTGACACATATCGTATAGGTGCACATGAGCAGTTATCGATCTACGGCCGAATTATGGGTTGTCCTGTAAGAGTTGCTAAAGATTCTAGCGAACTGGCCGATGTAATATATCAGTTACGTAATCGTCGCCTGATTCTGGTCGATACTGCAGGCATGGGACAACGAGATGTTCGCCTATCTGAGCAGTTAGACACATTGATGCAAGAGAGTGGTTCCGTTATCAATAGCTACCTTGTGTTGCCTGCAACCGCGCAACGCAAAGTGCTGCAAGAAACAATTGAACACTTTAGAAGAATCCCGTTGTCGGGATGCATCATGACTAAGCTGGATGAATCCCTAAGTCTAGGTGAATTCATCAGTGTCGTAATACAAAATGCATTACCAGTTGCTTACATAGCAAATGGTCAACGAGTTCCTGAAGATATCGTTATAGCTCAGCCAAAGTACATGATTGCTAAGGCTAATGAGCTATTAGAAAAATCTACAGAGAATGAACCTCATTACTGGAATAGCGATTCTGAAGGGCTCTAGGCGGCGGATAAATATGAATGAAAATATGATACATGACCAAGCTAGCGGCCTCCGTCGCTTAACCAAGCCTTCACTCACAAAAGTTATCGCTGTAACCGGTGGTAAGGGAGGCGTTGGTAAATCTAATGTGACGTTAGGTATGGCTATTTGCATGGCGCGCCAAGGCAAAAAAGTCATGGTGCTAGATGCCGATTTAGGACTAGCGAACGTCGATATCATGCTAGGTATTCGTTCTAAACGAAACCTTGGGCATGTGTTGGCTGGCGAATGTGAACTTAAGGATGCGATTGTCGAAGGGCCGCACGGAATTAAAATTATTCCAGCGACATCGGGCACTCAAAGCATGACTGAACTTTCACACGCACAGCATGCTGGTTTGATTCGCGCATTCGGTTCGCTTGAAGACGAGATGGATATCTTGTTGGTTGATACCGCAGCCGGTATTTCGGACATGGTGATCAGCTTCTCAAGAGCGGCGCAAGACGTGGTTGTCGTGGTATGTGATGAACCTACCTCGATCACGGATGCATATGCTTTGATTAAGCTTTTAAGCAGAGAACACCAAGTTCAGCGATTCAAAGTTGTTGCAAATATGGTCAGAAGCTACCGCGAAGGCCGAGAATTATTTGCAAAGTTGACTTTGGTCACAGAGCGCTTCTTGAATGTGAGCCTCGAACTCGTAGCATGTATTCCTTTAGATGATAAAGTACGTCAATCAGTCAAGAGACAGAAAATCGTAGTCGATGCGTTTCCTCGCTCTCCAGCTGCATTGGCAATCAGCTCTTTGGCTAACAAAGCCTTGACCTGGCCAATACCAAAAACACCGAGCGGACACTTGGAGTTCTTTGTTGAAAGGCTGCTGAATCGTACTGAATTTATAGAGGAACCATTTGGTGAATAAAGCGCTTACTTACGACCAACACGCTAATCACAATAGCCAACAGGCTTTTTTTGAGAAGTACTCTGTGTTGGTTAAACGTATCGCTCATCACTTGTTGGGGCGATTACCGCCTAATGTATTGGTTGATGACTTAATTCAAGCTGGCATGATCGGCTTGATTGAAGCGCAACAAAACTATGATGGTACCAAAGGCGCAAGCTTTGAGACGTATGCTGGTATTCGGATTCGCGGGGCAATGTTGGATGACATTCGCCGTGGGGACTGGGTGCCGAGATCGGTTCATAAGAACAATCGAGAAATCAGCAGTGCAATTGCGGAATTAGAGGGTATCCTCAACCGCGACCCGAGTGATGCCGAAGTGGCAAAACACATGGGGCTCAGTTTAGAGCAGTATCACAGTGCTTTAACTGACATTAATTGCTCAAGACTGGTTGGAATTGAAGATTTAGGCGTCTCAGATGATGTAATATCTCCGAATGAAGACTCTCAAGATAATACGCCTTTTCAAGGGGTTGCTGATGAGTCATTCCGCCAAGCTTTGATCGATTCGATAAAACAACTTCCGGAAAGGGAAGGCCTTGTGCTTTCGCTTTATTACGACGAAGAACTCAATTTAAAAGAGATTGGGGAAGTGTTAGGTGTCAGCGAATCTCGTGTCAGCCAAATACTGAGCCAATCTATGCAGCGTTTACGCACTAAGTTAAGTGCTTGGACACAGAACGACTAACAACACTGATCCTATTCAGTGGAGGCTAATTTGAACAAAAACATGAAAATTCTCATTGTTGATGATTTTTCAACGATGCGCCGAATTGTTAAAAACCTACTTCGCGATTTAGGTTTCAACAACACTCAAGAAGCAGATGATGGCTTGACCGCGTTACCTATGCTGAAAAAAGGCGAATTTGATTTCGTGGTAACTGACTGGAACATGCCAGGCATGCAAGGGATTGACCTGCTTAAACACATTCGCGCAGACGCAGAACTTAAGCACCTTCCAGTGCTTATGATCACAGCTGAAGCGAAGCGTGAGCAGATCATCGAAGCTGCGCAAGCGGGTGTTAATGGTTACATTGTGAAGCCTTTCACTGCTGCAACGCTGAAAGAGAAACTTGATAAGATTTTTGATCGCTTATAAGCATCAATAAATTTAGGCACTTCTAGGTAAACACTGACTGATAAGTTATCTGTTTATCTCGATAGCCTAAGCGCACAAAGTATGCGGAGTAAGGCCGAATTCAGGATGATTTCATTAGAACAAGCAAAAAAATTAGTAGAGCTGCTTGAGAACGATGAGCAGCAAAATGCTGATTCTCTTGTGAGAAGCATTTATGAAGATAACTTTAGTCTTCAAGACAATCCAATGCTTCAAGAAATAGGAAGTCTGACACGCGACCTCCACGACTCTTTGACTCAATTCAATTTCGATGAACGCATCAGCGTTATCGCAAATGACGAAATCCCTGATGCAAGGGATCGCCTTCAGTATGTCATTGATAAAACGGAAGTTGCGGCAAATAAGACGATGGACGCTGTCGATCGCTGTATGCCAATCGCAGACAACCTACACGAGTGTTTACTTCAAGTAAGGCCTCAATGGAATGAACTGATGCATGGCCGCATTGAGCTGGCACAATTTAAAGCTTTATGTCACCGCATTGATGGATTGCTTGTCCAAGTAGAAGGCGACAGTACTGAACTACGCGGACAATTGACTGAAATCTTGATGGCTCAGGATTTCCAAGATTTAACTGGGCAGATAATCAGCAAAGTTATTACCTTGGTGAATGAGGTGGAAGGACGTTTGGTCGAGATTCTCACGGTATTCGGTGCGAATCAAAAAGAGCCAACTCCAGAGTCAGAGAAGAAAGCATCGATTGCGCCTGAAGGTCCAATTATGAACCCAGAAGAGCGCGAAGACGCTGTCGCATCTCAAGATGAAGTCGACGATTTGTTATCCAGTCTTGGATTTTAAAGGTAACGTATGAGCTACGATTTAGACGAAGATATTCTTCAGGACTTTTTAGTCGAAGCAGGAGAGATCCTTGAACTCCTATCAGAACAACTGGTAGAGCTTGAGAATAACCCTGACGACAAAGACCTATTAAATGCTATTTTCCGTGGTTTCCATACAGTAAAAGGTGGTGCTGGTTTCCTAGCATTAACTGAGCTGGTGGATACTTGTCATGGTGCTGAGAATGTGTTCGACATTCTGCGAAACGGCCAACGCAGCGTAACATCAGGTTTGATGGATACCATGCTGCAGGCGCTAGATACAGTCAATGTACAGTTTCGCGCCGTGCAAGATCAGGAACCTTTAGTGCCAGCCGACCAATCTTTATTGGATGAACTTCACCGTCTCTGTAAACCAGAGTCTGCGGATGAAGTGGCACCAGTAGAAGCGCCTGCACCTATTATCCCTGAACCTGTTGTTGCAGCGCCTGAGCCTGTTATTGCTCCGGAACCTACTGCTGAAAGCTCAAACATCAATGCATCTTCAGTCGATGATATCTCTGAAGATGAGTTTGAACGCTTGCTTGATGAGCTTCACGGTAAAGGTGGTTCACCAACAGCGCCTTCTGCACCAACACCGCCGCCAGCACCCGCTGCACCTCAGTCTGTTGCTGACAGTGGTGATATTACTGATGACGAATTTGAAAAGTTATTAGATGAATTGCACGGTGCGGGTAAGAGCCCGACAGCGGCAAGTTCAACGCCTCCTCCACCGCCAACGCCGCTAGCAGCACCTGTTTCGGCGATGTCTGAAGGCGATGATCTGATGACTGACGAAGAGTTCGAGAAGTTACTTGACCAACTACATGGCTCAGGTAATGGACCTTCGATTGAAGAATTGGATGCCGCGACTAAGCCAGCAGAAGTTAAGGCAGTAGCACCTCAAGCTGCGCCTAAACCTGCTGCGCCAGTTGCCGTTAAAGCTGAGCCAAAACCGAGCGCTCCAGCAAAAGCTGAAGTTAAAGTGCCGGCTAAGAAGCAACAAGCTGAAGCGACAGTTCGTGTTGATACATCAACACTGGACACCATCATGAACATGGTGGGTGAACTGGTATTGGTGCGTAACCGACTAGTCAGCCTAGGCCTCAACAGCAACGACGAAGAAATGTCGAAAGCTGTCTCTAACTTAGATGTTGTTACTGCAGACCTTCAAGGTGCGGTAATGAAGACTCGTATGCAGCCGATCAAGAAAGTATTTGGTCGCTTCCCACGAGTTGTCCGTGACCTTGCTCGTAGCTTGAAGAAAGACATCGTTCTTGAAATGCGTGGCGAAGAAACGGACCTTGATAAAAACTTAGTAGAAGCACTTGCTGATCCCCTGATTCACTTGGTGAGAAACTCTGTCGATCATGGTATTGAAATGCCAAACGACCGTGTTGCTGCGGGTAAATCACAAACGGGTAAAGTGATTCTGTCTGCCTCTCAAGAAGGTGACCACATTGAACTGGCTATCGTTGATGACGGTGGCGGTATGGACCCTGATAAGCTTCGTGCTATCGCGGTTAAACGTGGCCTGATGGATGAAGATGCAGCGTCTCGCTTATCAAATAAAGAGTGTTTTAACCTGATTTTTGCTCCTGGCTTCTCAAGCAAAGAGCAGATCTCGGATATCTCTGGTCGTGGTGTGGGTATGGACGTTGTGAAAACAGCGATCAACACACTGAACGGCTCTATTGATATTGATTCAGAAATGGGACAGGGCACCAAGATCACCATCAAGGTTCCACTAACCCTAGCGATTCTACCAACCTTGATGGTCGGTGTTGCAGGTCACCCATTTGCATTGCCATTGGCATCGGTTAACGAGATTTTCCACCTAGATTTGAGCCGCACAAACGTGGTTGATGGTCAGCTGACGATCATCGTTCGCGATAAGTCTATTCCGTTGTTCTACTTGCAAACCTGGCTTGCACCTAAAGCGGGTATTGTTGAACTGCGCAAAGGACACGGTCATGTTGTTATCGTGCAACTTGGTAGCCAACGTGTTGGTTTTGTTGTCGATACGCTGATCGGTCAAGAAGAAGTAGTCATCAAGCCGCTTGATAAGCTTCTGCAAGGCACGCCAGGAATGGCAGGCGCGACAATTACAAGTGACGGACACATTGCATTGATTCTAGATGTGCCGGACTTGTTGAAGCAGTACGCAGCAGCGTCAAGAATTTAATTTAAGGATAAATATGGCGATTAAAGTATTAGTCGTTGATGATTCGAGTTTTTTTCGTCGTCGCGTTAGCGAGATCATCAACTCAGAGGCTCGCCTAGAAGTCATTGATGTTGCAGTAAACGGTAAAGAAGCCGTTGAGAAAGCGAAACAGCTAAGACCTGACGTAATCACTATGGACATTGAAATGCCTGTCATGGACGGTATCACTGCCGTTCGTGAAATCATGGCCGCGTCTCCAACGCCTATTTTGATGTTTTCATCGTTAACGCATGATGGAGCGAGAGCAACGTTAGATGCGTTAGATGCAGGTGCTCTCGACTTCTTACCTAAGAAGTTTGAAGATATTGCACGTAACCGCGACGATGCAGTTGCATTGCTTCAACAGCGTGTGATTCAGATTGCAGCAAAGCGTGCGTTTATGCGCCGTGCTCCTATTACGCCGAGAGCGACAGCAACGACTTCAACAGCTACGCCATTGCGCCAGCCGATTTCAACAGCAGCTTCGACTTCGACAGCGAAGCCTGCGGTTGCATCTACGGCGAAATTCAGAGCGTCAGGTAAGAAGTATCAATTAACAGCAATTGGTACGTCGACTGGCGGCCCTGTTGCTCTACAGAAGATTTTGACTCGCATCCCTGCTAACTATCCACACCCAATTGTGTTAGTTCAGCATATGCCAGCAACATTCACTGCTGCTTTTGCGAGCCGATTGAACACCTTGTGTAAGATTGAAGTTCGCGAAGCGCAAGACGGTGATGTGTTAAAACCTGGCGTGGCGTATCTTGCTCCAGGTGGTAAACAGATGATGGTTGATGGCCGCGCAGGGTCTGCACGTCTAAGAATTATCGATGGCGGCGACCGCATGAACTACAAGCCTTGTGTGGATGTCACATTCGGCTCTGCAGCGAAGATCTACGGCGACAAAGTGTTGTCTATGATCCTGACTGGTATGGGCGCAGATGGTCGAGAAGGTTCGCGTATGTTGAAAACTGCGGGCTCGACAATTTGGGCACAAGACGAAGATAGCTGTGTTGTATATGGTATGCCTCAAGCTGTAGCAAAAGCTGGCATTTCTACTGAAGACCTCCCTCTAGACCGTATCGCGGAAAGGATCTTGGTCGAAGTTGGGTTAGCTTAGGTAAATCGAAATGATTGTTTGGAGTGTTGCAAACCAAAAAGGTGGTGTTGGTAAAACGACCACGACCGTGACTCTAGCAGGTTTACTTGCGTTGAAGGGGCACCGTGTTCTGTTGGTTGATACTGACCCACATGCATCACTGACCACCTATCTGGGTTACGATTCAGATACGGTGGAATCGAGCCTGTTTGATCTGTTCCAGCTGCGTGAATTTAACGCGCAGACGGTAAGACCTTTGCTTTTACAAACGGAAGTCGAAGGTATCGATATTATCCCTGCGCATATGTCTTTGGCGACATTAGACCGTGTAATGGGAAATCGAAGCGGCATGGGGTTGATCTTGAAGCGTGCTTTGGCCGCTTTAAAAGATGACTACGACTATGTGTTGATCGATTGCCCGCCAATTCTTGGTGTGATGATGGTCAATGCATTGGCTGCAAGCGATCGTATATTGATTCCGGTACAGACGGAATTTTTGGCGATGAAGGGCTTAGAGCGCATGATTCGCACTTTGACCATTATGCAGAAGTCGCGCAAAACACCGTTTAAGGTGACGATTGTCCCGACGATGTACGACAAGCGAACCAAAGCCTCACTGCAAACATTAACGCAGCTCAAAGATGATTACCCAAACCAAGTTTGGACGTCTGCTGTGCCGATTGATACCAAGTTTCGAGATGCGAGCCTAAAGCGCTTGCCAGCCTCTCATTTTGCATCGGGTAGCCGTGGTGTATTTGCTTATAAACAGTTGCTTATTTATCTCGAAAGGTTGGCGATAAATGAGCGCGAATAAAGAATCAACATTGGCGCAGCCAAGTCTCTCCAGTGAACAAGCACTGGATGATTATTTTACTGCGCTGTTAGGTGATGAAAGCTTTGAATCTGACGATTTTTTTGTTGACGAGTCGAGCGACGAATCACAATCTGAAGAG
>NZ_JBFSRM010000005.1:25278-133296 GCF_041465805.1 Vibrio sp. 10N.239.311.G01 | reverse complement strand
ATCCAGAGCCAGAGCCAGAGCCAGAGCCAGAGCCAGAGCCAGAGCCAGAGCCAGAGCCAGAGCGCCAATTTTCGAGTCACCACTCAAGCTACGCAGAAATACGCGCGGCTGAGTTTGAGGTTCCTAACCTTGAGGATGTTCAGAAACTACTGAGTCGTTTAGAGGCGACCAATGTTGTTGATGAACTGAACCTTGATGAGTTGATGGATCAGAACACCCGGAAAATCGCCCAGCAAGCTGACATGCAAATGTTTGATGCTGCGGTTGAGTCTGTTCAAGTGTTTGAAGAGCCAGAGATTCAAGATTGGAATCTTCCAGAACCCGATTTATCAATTGTTGTAGAGCCACCTGTTGAATCGCAGCAAATTGAAGAGTTACAAGCTGAATCGCTGGAGACGGAACAAGTAGAAGTTAAGGCTGTTGAGCCTGAACTTGACGTTCCTGATCCCGAGACAGTTATTGAACCCGAAACTCAAGCCGGAGGTGCTGACCAGTTTACCTCTTGGGAAAGTACGGTTCGCAAAGAAGACTTTCAAGTCTTGTATTTTGATGTAAACGGCGTGACCTTTGCGGTGCCACTTGATGAGCTTGGCGGCATCCATCGCCTTGAAGAGTTAAGTCATATCATTGGTAAGCCAGCTTGGTATTTAGGTTTACAAACCAACCGTGATAGTCAGCTAGATGTGGTCGACACCGCAAAATGGGTGATGTCTGAGAAACTATCAGGTGACGAATACAAAGAAAACTATCAATATATAGTGATGCTTGGAGAAAGCTTGTGGGGCCTTGCGGGCACAGAGCTCAAAGGCACCGAGCTACTTAATACAGACAAAGTACGTTGGCGAGAAATGGCAGGGAAACGCCCATGGCTCGCTGGTATGGTAAAAGAAAAAATGTGTGCTTTGATTCATGTTGAAGCATTAATCGCCATGCTAAACGCAGGGCTAGATGTAAAAGCATTAAGCTAGTAATAAGCATTGGGCTAACAATAAGCATCAAGTTAATAATAGTGGTCGGTAACGACGGCAAGAGGATTATCTATGTCTCATATGAGTGAAGTTGAAGTAAGAAAAGAGCAAACGAATGATGAAGTACTTCAATGGGTGACTTTCCAGCTAGAAGAAGAAACTTACGGCATCAACGTAATGCAAGTACGTGAAGTACTACGTTACAGCGAAATTGCTCCAGTACCGGGTGCTCCAGATTACGTTCTAGGTATTATTAACCTACGTGGTAACGTTGTTACTGTTATCGACACTCGTTCTCGCTTTGGTTTGATGCAAGGTGAAATCACAGACAACACTCGTATCATCGTTATTGAATCTGAGCGTCAAGTAATTGGCATTCTAGTAGATAGCGTTGCTGAAGTGGTTTACCTGCGTTCTTCTGAAATCGACACAACGCCAAGTGTTGGTACTGATGAAAGTGCTAAGTTCATCCAAGGTGTAAGTAACCGAGATGGCAAGCTACTTATCTTAGTAGATCTAAACAAACTACTAAGCGAAGACGAATGGGATGAGATGGCTCACCTGTAATGTTTGAAGCGCTTCCTTTAAGCCCTGTCGCTCTGATATCAGGCGTTGGGGTTTTTACGTTATTTATCCTGATTTTGATTAGCAAAGTAAAACGTGCGATTCAAAAGCAGCTCGATAAGTCACGCCTGCAAGTTCGTAACTTGGACAAAGAGCTTCAAAAATCGAGTAAGCAATTACTTGAGGTTCGCTCTGTTGTGGTTGGCCTTGGCCAGAAAGTGACTGAACAACAAGATCTTATCAAACATTTGAATGAACGTATTGTTGAGCTGGAACATGCGGATACCGATGGACGTTTGTACACACGTGCAACGAAAATGGTTCAGCTTGGCGCTGGGATTAACGAGTTAATTGAAGAATGTGAATTACCCAAAGCAGAAGCTGAGCTGATGATGTCTCTGCAGAACAAGCTTGCTGGTAAAGAGAAAATTCCTTCATTACGAAGCGCCCCTTCATCGTACGATCAGCACCCCGATGCCTCTCGCGATCGCAGAGCCCCGCCTCGACGTCGTTAAATTGAGCGCTTAATTCGTATTGAGCAATTGATGTTTATTACGTATTCCTCTTAAAAGAAGCTTCGGCTTCTTTTTTTATGCCTGCCCGGTCTATATAGAACGATGTTTATAAGTGCTTGTATCTACGACAATATCTTGTTTGTTGATGAAAATGTGTAAATTGTGATGAGGTGGTAACAGTTTCTTACCGACTTTGTTCTATCGAAAACGCCTAGTCCTGTTTTGTCACCATGTTGGTGTGCTACTATAGCGCTCTCATTACTCGACTAAATTTACCTATGCTAGAAGTCTCAAATTTAACTGCTATTCGTGACGACAGGATTCTGTTTGAATCGTTGTCTTTTCAATTGAAACCAGGTGAGCTGGTTCAAGTTGAAGGTCGTAACGGTACCGGGAAAACGACACTCCTTAGGATTATTACTGGCTTAGGCGATCGCGATGACGGCACTATCTCTTGGGATGGTGAGTCTATTGAATCGAGTCGAGATGTTTATCATCAAAATTTACTTTTTCTTGGTCACCAAACAGGCGTAAAGCGCGAGCTTAGTGCTTATGAGAATCTGAGCTTTTATCAGTCGATTCACAGTGGCGGTACCAGCAAAGAAGAGCTTTACCACGCGCTGGCTCAAGTCGGGCTTGCGGGCAGAGAAGACGTACCTGCGGGGCAACTTTCAGCAGGCCAACAACGCCGAGTTGCGTTGGCTCGCCTTTGGTTGAGCAAGCAAATGTTGTGGATTCTTGATGAGCCGCTGACTGCCATTGATAAGCAGGGCGTGAAAGTTCTCGAATCTCTTTTTTCTCAGCATGCAGACAACGGTGGCATTGTGTTGTTAACCACACACCAAGATATGTTTGCTGATAGCCCGAAACTAAGAAAAATAAAGTTGGGTGAGTAATATGATCTCTTCAATGACCACGATTATCCGACGCGAACTGCTTATCGCGTTTCGACGTCAAGCGGATATCTTTAACCCTTTGTGGTTCTTCATCATTGTTATCACGCTTTTCCCTTTGAGTATTGGCCCAGAGCCAAACCTACTTGCGCGTATTGCTGCGGGTATTGTTTGGGTGGCCGCTTTGCTCTCTGCATTGCTCTCTTTAGAGCGTCTTTTCCGTGATGATTTTCAAGATGGCGCCCTTGAACAGATGATGCTGATGCCAATCCCGTTGCAGTTGGTAGTATTGTCCAAAGTCATAGCACACTGGTTGTTGACCGGGTTACCATTGATTTTAATCAGCCCATTATTGGCTGTTTTGTTGTCTTTAGATTTTGATACATGGCTCTCAGTTGTGTTGACCTTGCTGGTAGGAACACCCGCATTGAGTTTTATTGGTGCGATTGGTGTTGCGTTAACCGTTGGGTTACAGAAGGGCGGAGTCCTGTTAAGCCTGTTAATCTTGCCGCTTTACATCCCCATTTTAATCTTCGCGACGTCAGCAATTGACGCTGCGGCTTTGGGCGTTGCATACAACGGTCAATTGGCGGTGCTTGGGGCAATGTTAATGGGTGCGATGACTATGACGCCTTTTGCGATCAGTGCCGCACTTAGAGTAAGTGTGAACTGATTGGGGTTCCGTTATCGTATAGCCAATGTGAACCAAATGTGTCGATTGGACTCATAGAGTCAATAAAACTGAAAGCAAGACAAATAAAATTATTATAATTATAGCTTTAATAGCTGTAAGCAATATGAAGTAAGAGTGAGATTACAACATGTGGAAATGGCTCCATCCCTATGCCAAAGCAGAAACCTCTTATCAGCTTGCTGGTAAACTTTTGCCATGGTTTTCGATCCTAGCGCTATTGTGTCTATCCGTCGGTACCGTGTGGGGGCTTGCATTTGCGCCTTCTGATTACCAACAAGGCGATAGCTTCCGTATCATCTACATCCATGTTCCGTCTGCAATCTGGTCGATGGGCGTTTACATGTCGATGGCGATTGCTGCCTTTATCGGTTTGGTATGGCAGGGAAGGCTATCAGACATGGCCGCACTGGCGATGGCACCGATTGGCGCTGTGTTTACCTTCATTGCGTTACTAACTGGCGCAGTTTGGGGTAAACCAATGTGGGGTGCTTGGTGGGTTTGGGATGCGCGTTTAACCTCAGAGCTGATTCTTCTATTCCTATACTTGGGTGTGATCGCACTACACCACGCTTTTGACGACCAAAAAACAGCAGCGAAAGCGGCGGGTATCTTGGCTATCGTAGGCGTGATTAACCTCCCTATCATTCACTTCTCTGTAGAGTGGTGGAATACACTTCATCAAGGCGCGACCATTACTAAGTTCGCAAAACCTTCGATCTCAAGTGACATGCTATGGCCGCTTCTTCTTAACATCTTCGGCTTCGCCTTTTTCTTTGGTGCTGTGACTATGGTTCGTTTCCGTAACGAAATCATCAGTAAAGAGAGTCACCGTCCATGGGTTCGCAAGCTTGCGGCCGAAAAAGCGTAGTAGGGTAGGTAATTATGTATTTTGAATCTTTGAGTGATTTCTTTGCCATGGGGGGCTACGCCTCATATGTATGGAGTGCATTTGGAATCACATTTCTCGCGATGATCATTTTACTGGTCGTAAGCGTTCGTCGTGGTAAGCAATTACTAAATGAAGTACAAGCTAAGATTGATCGTCAGGCTCGTATCGATGCAGCAAAAAATATGGAGAACACTCTATGAACCCAAGACGTAAAAAGAGGCTGGGCATTGTCTTAGCGATCTTTTTTGGTATCAGTGCGACTGTTGGATTGATGGTTTACGCACTTAACCAGAACATGGATCTGTTCTACACACCAACTGAGCTGGTCAACGGCAAAGATGGTAAAAAACCTGAAGTTGGTCAACGCCTACGTATTGGTGGCATGGTCGTAGTCGGCTCTGTAAGCCGTGACAATGAATCACTACGTGTAAGCTTTGATTTGCAAGATGTAGGCCCTAAAGTAACGATTCTATACGATGGCATCCTTCCTGATCTTTTCCGTGAAGGCCAAGGTATTGTTGCTCAGGGTGTCCTTAAAAATGCAACGACAATCGAAGCGTTTGAGGTGTTGGCAAAGCACGATGAAGAGTACATGCCTTCTGAAGTTGCGGAAGCAATGAAGAAAACCCATGAGCCTTTGCAATACACGACTGAACAAAAAGAAGGAAATGCTCAATGATAGCCGAGATCGGCCATTTTGCGATGATCCTGTCCTTGGGACTTGCATTGCTGCTAAGCGTGCTCCCATTGTATGGAGCCGCTCGAAATAACACATTATTGATGAACAGCGCACGACCGTTGTCGTGGGGTATGTTCGGATTCTTAGCGATTTCGTTCTTTATCTTGTGTTACGCGTTCTACACCAATGATTTTACGATTCAATACGTAGCAAGTAACTCTAATAGCCAACTGCCTTGGTACTACCGAATTACGGCGGTTTGGGGGGCTCACGAAGGGTCATTACTGCTTTGGGTTCTTATCCAAGCGGGTTGGACAGTTGCAGTAGCGACGTTTAGCCGTGGTATGCCTCAAGAGTCTGTGGCTCGCGTTTTGGCTATCATGGGTCTGATTACTGTCGGCTTCTTGCTGTTCATTATCGTGACGTCTAACCCGTTCTTACGTACATTGCCTTTCTTCCCTGTTGATGGCCGTGACCTGAACCCACTACTGCAAGATCCGGGTTTGATTATTCACCCGCCAATGCTTTACATGGGTTATGTAGGTTTCTCGGTAGCGTTCTCTTTCGCCATCGCTTCTCTAATGAGTGGTCGTTTAGATACGGCATGGGCTCGTTGGTCTCGTCCTTGGACAATCGCAGCTTGGTTATTCCTAACAGTAGGTATCGCACTAGGCTCTTGGTGGGCTTACTACGAACTTGGCTGGGGTGGCTGGTGGTTCTGGGATCCAGTAGAAAACGCTTCATTCATGCCTTGGTTGGCTGGTACTGCGCTGATGCACTCACTAGCGGTAACAGAAAAGCGTGGCACATTTAAAGCTTGGACAGTATTGCTGGCTATCTCTGCATTCTCGCTAAGCTTACTAGGTACATTCTTAGTTCGTTCAGGCATCTTGGTATCGGTTCACGCGTTTGCGTCGGATCCTGCTCGCGGTATGTTTATCCTAGGTTTCCTAGTCTTCGTTATCGGTGGTTCACTGCTGTTGTTTGCTATTAAAGGCGCATCGGTTCGTGTTCGCGGTAACTTCGATCTGGTTTCTCGTGAAAACGCACTGCTTGGTAACAACATCTTACTGATTGCAGCGCTTGTCGTTGTGTTAGTAGGTACGCTACTGCCATTAGTTCACAAACAGTTAGGCTTGGGCTCGGTATCTATCGGTGCACCATTCTTTGATATGTTGTTCTTCTGGTTAATGATCCCGTTCTCGTTCCTGCTTGGTATCGGTCCTCTGATCCGATGGAAACGTGACAACCTGTCTAAGCTTGTTAAACCAATGCTGATTTCAGGTGCACTCTCACTTGGCTTGAGTGCGCTAATGGTTGCTCTACTGGCTGACCGCTTCAGTGGTACTGCGTTTGCTGGTTGGGTAATGGCGTTCTGGATCATCTTCATGCACGGCTTTGAGCTGCATGAGCGTGCGACTCACCGTCATACATTCTTGAAAGGTCTAACTAAGCTACCTCGTAGCCACTGGGCAATGATGTGTGGTCACATAGGTTTAGCCGTGACAGTGATTGGTATCGCGATGGTGCAAAACTACAGCATCGAACGTGATGTACGTCTGGCGCCAGGTGAAAGCTACCAGCTTGAAGAATACAGCTTCCTGTTTACAGGGGTTCGTGACAAAGATGGTCCTAACTACGATGGTTACATTGCTGACTTTGAAATTACTAAAGAAGGCAAATACATCAACACGCTTCACGCTGAAAAACGTTTCTACACCACAGCTAAGTCTATGATGACAGAAGCAGCGATTGACCGTGGCGTAACGCGCGACCTTTACATTGCAATGGGTGAACGTTTAGACGACAACAAATCTTGGGCTGTACGTATCTACTACAAACCATTTGTACGTTGGATCTGGGCAGGTTCTTTGATTATGTCGATTGGTGGCGCTATTGCTATCAGTGACCGTCGTTACCGTTTCCGTAAGCCAATCAAAAAGTCGGCTGAAGAGCAGGAGGCTTAATTCGAATGAACAAGAAGATTTTATTCATTCCATTGATTGCGTTCATGGTTCTAGCTGGAATCTTTGCAACGCAATTAATGCGCAACCAGTCGGGCGATGACCCAACTAAGCTAGAATCCGTATTGATTGGTAAGCCTGTTCCTGAGTTTGGTCTAGAAGACTTAGAACAACCAGGTAAGTTTCATGATCAAGCGATCTTTAAAGGCGAGCCACTGCTTCTTAACGTGTGGGCGACTTGGTGTCCTACTTGTTATGCAGAGCACTCTTACCTGAACAAGCTTGCGGATCAAGGCGTTAAGATCATTGGTCTTAACTACAAAGATGATCGCAACAAAGCGGTTGGTTGGCTAAAAGAGTTGGGTAACCCGTACCTAATTAGCCTGTTTGATGGTAATGGCATGCTAGGTCTTGACCTCGGCGTGTATGGCGCACCTGAAACTTTCCTAATTGATGCTAACGGTGTGGTTCGTTACCGCCATGTTGGTGATGTGAACCCGACCAACTGGGCATCGACGCTTGAGCCGATGTATCAAGAGTTGTTGGAGGAATCGAAATGATTAGAAAGGCATTGATTACTCTATTTGCTACGTTCGCAATCTCAGCGACGGTTTCTGCTGCACCTATCGAATTTCATGAATTTGATACCGTAGATCAAGAGCAGCAGTTCAAAGAGCTAAGCAATACATTACGCTGCCCTAAATGTCAGAACAACACGATTGGTGATTCGAACGCTGAGTTAGCGGTCGACTTACGTCAAAAAGTGTACGAGATGACAAAAGACGGTAAGTCGAAGCAAGATATCATTGATTACATGATTGCTCGTTACGGTAACTTTGTAACGTACAACCCGCCACTGACCTTAGCTACATCGATCCTTTGGATTGGTCCGTTTGCGGTTGTTGTGTTTGGATTTGGTTTGATTATTTTACGAAGCAGAAAGTCAAAATCAAAAGCAGCAGTAGAGTCAGATAAAGGCTGGGATGCAGACAAAGAAGCTCGCTTAAAAGCGTTACTCGATGAAGAGAACGACGGAGATAAGAAGTAATGACTCTATTTTGGATTTCTACCATTATCCTTTCGCTAGCGGCAATTTTCTTAATTGTTCTGCCTTTCATTAACAAGAAGGCAAACAATGACGAGATGCTTCGCGACGAGTTGAATAAAGCGTTCTATAAAGACCGTCTTGTCGAGTTAGAAGTAGAAGCAGAGGAAGGTCTTGTTGATAACCAACAAGAACTGATCGCTGATTTGAAACAGTCTCTGCTTGATGATGTTCCTGCACAAGAAGAGATGAAGAAAACTCAAATCTCTACGCTTGGTGTGGTTGTACCGTCGATCATTCTTGTCGTGGCTGTGACTTATGGTATGTACTTTAAGTTCGGTGCATTGGACAAAGTTCAACACTGGCAAGAAGTGAGCTCGAACCTTCCTGAGTTGTCTAAAAAGCTAATGTCATCGGAAGGTGGTGCACTAACGGATGATGAACTGGAAGATTTGACTCTGGCGCTTCGTACTCGTCTGCATTACCAACCAAAAGATTCAACAGGTTGGTTACTACTCGGTCGTATTGCACTGGCTAACCGTGATGCTGAAACAGCAAAAGATTCTATGGAGCGAGCTTACAAGCTTGAACCTAAGAATGAAGATGTTCAGTTAGGTTTCGCACAAGCACTGATGCTTTCACCTGATGAAGCGGATCAAAACCAAGCTCGTTTGATTTTGAGCCGTTTGATTCAAAACGATTACGTCGACCTTCGTGTGTTCTCACTGCTAGCGTTCGATGCATTTGAGCGTCAAGACTACCCGGGTGCTGTGAAGTACTGGAGCATCATGCAACAGATGATTGGTCCACAAGACAGTCGCTATGAAATGCTTTCGCGCAGTATTGAAAGTGCTCAGAAGAAAATGGGCGACATTATGGGTGTCGACCAAGGTAAGACTGTTGCTGTAACGCTCGATCTATCTGCAGACGTGAATGCTGACCCTAACTCAGTGTTAATTGTGTCAGTACACAGAGCTGATGGTTCTCCAATGCCTATCGCAGCGGCACGCTACCCACTAGGGACTTTCCCTCGTACGGTTGTGCTAGATGACGGCAACAGCATGCTGGAAGGGCAAGAGCTGTCTAGCCTTGAAACACTGATGGTTAGAGCTAGGCTTGATACAGATGGTAACGTTTCAACTCGCGATGGTGATTGGTACGGTGAAAGTGAAGTGGTTGAACTGGGTGCTCCAGTGACCATTAATATAGATAAGCAATATTAATCATCACTTTGCATAGGTGTTAGCTATTCCGATTTGCAGATAAACGGTATAGACTTAGCCAAACAATTGAGGCCAGCGATTGCTGGCCTTTTTTATTATTTGAATTCCTTATGGAAAAGGTGATATGTCTGTCAGTGTTTTAAGACTCTCGAGTTTACTTTTTATCGCAAGCTTAACGGTTGGGTGTTCAAGTGCGCCGGACGAAAGTGTTAACGATGATAACCTCGAAACCTCTGAATACGTCGAAGAGTCCCACCCGAATGATCCTTTTGAAGGTTTCAACCGAGCGATGTGGGATATCAACTACGAATATCTAGATCCTTATTTAGTTCGCCCTGTTTCCCTCGCTTATGTTGACTACACCCCTGTGCCAGTACGTTCTGGTATATCCAATTTTCTAGCCAACTTAGACGAACCATCAAGCATGGTGAATAACCTTATTATGGGCAATGGTGAAAAAGCACTCGACCATTTCAATCGTTTTTGGATTAACTCAACGATTGGTTTGTTAGGCTTAATCGATATTGCCAGCGAAGCGGGGATCACCAAATACGATGATAAGTCGTTCTCTGATGCGATTGGTCATTACGGGGTAGGGAATGGTCCCTACTTCATGGTGCCGGGTTATGGCCCAATAACAACGCGTGAAGTAACTGAAACCGTTGATGGTATGTATGTGCCTCTGTCTTTCTTGAACTTCTGGGCTAGCTTAGGAAAGTGGGCATTCGAAGGCATGGAAACTCGTGCTCAGTTAGTGTCACAAGAAGCGCTGTTGGATGACTCGCCAGATCCATATGCGTTAACGCGAGATGTTTATATTCAACGTCGTGACTTTAAAGCCGAGATCGAGCCTGAAGAGGTCGACCTTGAAGAAGAAGATTTGATCGATGGTTATCTAGAAGATTACTAGAAACATGATTTAGAAAATCGATAAAAGAAAGGCTCGATGTTGATGCAACATCGAGCCTTTTTAATGCTTTCTACTTTTAGGGAGGTAGATTAGAAGCGGTAGTTAGCTTGGATACCTACTAGCCAGATGCTACCTGTTACTTCACCTTCGAAGTCACCACCAAATGGTGCAGAACTTGCGTCATCTTCAACCATTTTTGCGTCTTTAGCTAGAATGTAAGTGAAGCCAGCATCTAGAGTTAGTTGCTCAGACCATTGATATCCAGCACCAATGCTTAACCAAGTGCGGTCTGTTTCTGGGATCGTTGCCGTACGGTGCTCATCGCTTACCGCTGAAGTATCGTATGCGATACCAGAGCGTAGAGCTAACTTAGGCGTCATTTGGTAAGTAGTACCAAGAGCAAATCGGTAGTTATCTTCCCAGTTCTCTTGCTTGATATCTTGAGTTCGAGCAGGACCGAATTCAGGGATGTCAGCTACTAGTTCTTTAAAGCTGCTCCAGTTAGTCCAGTTAACGCTCGCATGTACAGCGACCTTATCTGATAGTTGATGGAAGCTTGCTAGCTCGGCGGTAGCTGGCAATGCAAGTTGCATTGAGCCGTTATATTTTGACTTCACAGGAGTACCTAAAGCGCCAGCAACAGCATCAAAAGCGACACCATTTGCGTGGCCTTCAAGCGTTAGGTCTACTTCTGACTTGTAGGTAAAACCAAGGCGGTTGTTTTCATTGATCTGCCAAGCGGTACCAACTTGCCAGCCCCACGCTGTGTCATCACCTTCCATGTATTTTAAAGCTGTACCTTGAGGCATAGGAACTAGAGAGTTAACTGTAGATACCGCTCCAAAGCTACCTTCAGCCATGATGTAACGAATACCACCACCAATAGATACGCTTTCAAGTACTTGGTAAGCCGCGTTTAGGTTTAGCTCCATCGTAGTAACACTTGCTTCGTTACCGTGGTTTGCGCCACCAAAGTCTTTACCTAGGTCTGTTTCCATACCGTAGTTAGTGCCAGCAGCAAAGCCTAATGCGAACTTGTCGTTGTACTTATGAGAAACATAAAAGTTTGGGATTACTGCACTGTGCGCAAAATCGCTAGAATTTGACGAAGTAGATTGTCCCATCATGGACGTAGAAGTACCCTCGATATCGATGTTAGGGTCAACATAGATAGCGCCAACAGAAACTTGTGTGCCTTCTAGGTAAGTCAGCATTGCAGGGTTACGCCATTGAGCATCTGCACCGTCTGCCATTGCAGCTTCACCAGCATACGCGCGGCCTAAGCCTGTTGCTGAGTATTCTGCTAGTTGAAAACCTGCCGCGTGAGTTACGGTAGAAGTCGAAAGTAGTCCAACTGTCACTGCAGCAGATAGAAGAGTCTTATTCATTTTCATTATTATGTTCGCTGAATCATAAGTATTTAGTGTCGTGATTCTACGTTTAGAGTTATTACTTTAAAAATGAAATTCGAATAAAACAGTGTTTTAGGGATTAAATGAGTAAATGTGTTTAAGAATTAGAGAAATCATCCAAATGTTTCGGCTGTGTTGCGAAGTTTGAGCGTACACTTGTAGGCATATTTTGCCTCTGCAGGCTACAGCTGTAAGCTTAAATTGATGTTGGTCAGTGGGTTATGCAATAAAAAAGGGTCGCATAATGCGACCCTTTGGGATTATTACTTCGATTATATTAGAAGCTACGGCTGTACTGCAGACCCAGTAGGATTGCATCAGCGTGTGTAGTACCAGTAATTGATGAAAGGTATTGTGGTTGACCTGGTGCACCAAAGAATGGGTTTTCAGTCTTCTCTTCTACGTCAACATCATCACCCATTAGGTAAGTGAAACCAAAGTCGATGTTCGACTTTTCGTCTAGGTGATATGTGAAGCCTGCAGAGAACCATTGACGATCTGAGTCTGGAACTGAAATTGAAGTTAGCTCATCCTGTGCGCTTGTGTCGTACATGTAACCCGCACGTAATGTCCAAGTTTGGTTTAGGTAGTATGTACCACCGATGGCATAGTGCATACCGTTTTGCCATTCGTAGTCATTCAATACGCCAGCATCTTTAGCTTCTAGCTTGTCAAAAGAGCTCCAGCCGATCCATTGAACAGAGTAGTGTACTGCAAATTTTGTATCTTCAATGCGGTGGTAACCAGAGAACTCAAGAAGATCTGGTAAAGGCATGTACAACGTGTCGTCTTTGTACTCAGTACCTAAGTAAGAGATATCGCCTTCAGCTTCTAGCTTCGGAGAGTAATGATAAGCTAGACCGAAACGGTTGTTCTTATCTAGCTCAAATACGGTACCTAAGTTAAAGCCTAGAGCCCAACCATCTGCATCGACATTTAAAGCATCGCCTTGCATGCCCAGAGGGTTTGGTCGCTGAAGCTCGCCTTTTCCGTAAATTAGGTCAAGGCCAGCACCAAAGCTCCATTGTTCGTTCAGACGGTATGAACCAGCAAGGCCAAAGTTAACACTTTGTACATCTGTTAGACCGCCATACTCGTTACCAGCGTAATCTGAAGAGAACTCAGTTTTAGTGCCGAAGTTAGAGTAAGCGTTGATACCCCATGCAAACTTTTCATTAACAGGAACAATAAGGTGGATGTTTGGAGCGATAGAAGTATCACCAGCATCATCGTAGTTTGCATTTGAAGACAAAGGAGAAGAAACTCCACCTGGATTGTAGCTAGCGTCTTTAACTTCAATCATAGAAGTGATGCTTTCAAAACCAAGAGATAGTTCAGTTTTGTCAAACAGTGCCATTGCCGCAGGGTTACGTGCCATTACTGACGCGTTATCTGCGATTACTGCATCACCAGCGAAAGCACGGCCGATACCGGTAGCTGATTGTGCGTTAAGTTGGAAACCTGCTGCCATCGCTTGCGAAGACGCCAGTGTAATTGTTACTGCTAAAAGAGACTTTTTAAACAGACGCGTGTTGTTGGTAGTCATTCATTTATTCCTTTATATATCCGCCTCTACAGGGCGATTAATTTGAGCAATTGCTCAATGGTGGCTGATCCTATTCGCAAGTATACGATATACAAATCCGACCATTGGGAATTTTGAGTGGAAAATTATGGAAATGACGCCTATCTGGCACGAAAATGGTGTGAAATGCTGTTTTTTAGAGTTTTAACTCTAGAGGTATTGGTGGTGTGAATGGTTTTGTGGTTTATTTATAAATAAAGCCCAGCAATATCAGTAATATAATTGCTGGGCCTTTTGTGACGGGGCTTTAAGAGCGAATCAGCTCATTGGTTTGATCATTTTTGTCAGCTTTTCGGCGATTTTGGAAACATCCTCACCATTTTCACCCACAAGGATTAAGCTGCTGCCATCTACGGGTGTTACCGAGCCGGACATGCCTTTTTCATCAAAATCGATAGGTTTGTCTGTTGGAATACCGGTTAAAAACAGTGTTACTTTGCCTTTTGCGCCTTGGAAGACCATATGTACTGCGTTGGATTTACCAAAGCCACAGTGGTTTAGGTAATAAACATGGTAAGGGAAAGCGTCATCAAGCTGAAAAGCAAATGGGTTCATTTTTGCGTTGATCTGCTGCGATGTAACCTGTTCATCGATGCTACTAACAAAGCTCTTCTCATCAACAACATGCTTCATCGCTGTATCAACTAAACTAGCTTGCGCAGGTGAAACGAATGCATTTCCCCAATTCACTTGGCCAACTAATAAACCTGCAACGAATGCTACTGAGGCGGCCATTGCCATTGCTCGTCTCGCAAACGTTGGCCTTACTACTTTGCTTTCTTCGCTTGAGGTCTGATTGAACAGAATACGATCAGCAAGATCGTCTGGCACATCCACATTCATCGCAGAGTGGATCTGTTTATCAAGCGCTAGTACATCGTCTAAGAAGTTACTATTGGCTTCGCTATTCGCGGTCGCATCAACAATATCTTGTGTACGTTGTTTAGGTTCCGACAATACACGACGACGAAATTCCAAATCATCCATTATGTTGCCCCCTCTCTGCCTCTTCTGTATCCAACAGCTCTTTCAACTGATTTCGAGCTCTGAATAAACGTGTCATCACCGTGTTTTTGTTGAGATCGAGAATATCGGCAATCTCATCACCACTAAAACCACCAATCACTTGCAAGAAGAGAGGTTCACGGTAATCAATTTCAAGTTTCATGATCTGGGCTTGCAACCACTGATGCTGATGGTGCGGGTCATCACTGACACTAGCATCGTTACCGTGATCGTCGATATCAACCAGATCAAACTGTTTGCGTTCAAAACGTCGAGCGTTCTCGCGTCTCAAGATGGTAATCAGCCAAGATTTGGCGGCTTTTTCATCTTGAAGGCTATCGAGTGACTTCCATGCACGAAGGCAAGTTTCTTGAACTAAGTCTTCGGCAATGCTTTTGTCTTTGCATAACCAATAGGCGTAGCGAAAGAGGTCACGATGATAGGCGCGCACAAGTGCTTCGTATTTTCTTTGTTTGTCCATATCAGAGTTGACCGGACGCTTGGCTGTTTTCTTTCCAAACATTTTTATTATTGACACACGAGCCTCCATAATTGCTCTGCGTATAGCTGTCCTCTATACGTTGTGCTTCGTTTTTATATTTTTAGAGCTAACGATCGGCAGGAAATCGTAAAATCACATTAAAATTGATCTACTTCAAAATCTAAGGCCTCGAACTCGTTATAGTACACCTTGTCGTCTAGTTAGTCATTCGTGGCTAGCATGTTGAGCAAGACGACACTTCCTTTTGAAGGCTGACTTTACTTTCTCCTAATCAGGAAACTGATTATTTCAATTGGCGCTAAGTTAATTGCTTTATATACATTCCGACCACACAGCTTTGTGTGGTTTTTTTTTGCCTCAAGAAAACCATTCCCTACACAGCGATAACAGTCTTTGCTTACAATAGTTTAGTCTCTTACGACAACCTTTCCCCCAAAAAGGTTCGCCTGAATGCGCAGTTATATTTTCAAACAGTGAGATACTCGTATCACGTTTATTTAAACGCTCGTTTGATTTAATTAACAACTTCTTTACAATGCTTCAGGTCAGACCTCTTAACTTTAAGGAGAAACCATGGGCAAACAGGAAGTCAAAACGCGTTCTGGAGAACGTGTTGCCGTTGTCGCTGGATTACGAACCCCATTTGCTCGTCAGAGCACAGAATTTAGCCAAGTGCCTGCGGTTGACCTAGGCAAAATGGTTGTGAGCGAAATGCTTGCAAGAACGGATGTCGATCCTGCGCTTATCGAACAAGTTGTGTTCGGCCAAGTAGTGCAAATGCCAGAAGCGCCGAACATTGCGCGTGAAATCGTGTTGGGCACAGGCATGAACATCAATACCGATGCCTACAGTGTCACACGAGCATGTGCGACCAGCTTCCAAGCGGCAGTTAACGTGACCGAAAGCATTATGGCTGGCACGATTGATATCGGTATTGCGGGCGGTGCGGACTCTTCTTCTGTATTGCCTATCGGTGTTTCGAAAAAGTTAGCGGCAAATCTATTAGCGCTGAGTAAAACGAAAACTATGGGTCAAAAGCTGAAAATTCTTAAAACACTTTCCGTAAAAGATTTGATGCCAGTACCACCTGCAGTTGCTGAATACTCGACCGGTTTATCCATGGGACAAACGGCTGAGCAAATGGCTAAGACGCATGGTATTACTCGCGAAGCTCAAGATGCACTTGCTCACCGTTCTCACTCTTTGGCTTCTCAGGCATGGAAAGAAGGCAAGATTAAAGACGAAGTGATGACGGCATTCCCGGCACCTTACAAAAAGTATCTAGCGGAAGACAACAACATTCGCCACGACTCAACGGTTGAAGGATACGCCAAGCTGCGTCCTGCTTTTGATAGAAAGTACGGCAGTGTAACGGCAGCCAATGCTACGCCTCTTACCGATGGCGGTGCAGCAGTGATGTTGATGCGCGAAGGTAAAGCGAAAGAACTAGGCTTAGAAGTGCTTGGTTATATTCGTGGTTATGCGTTCTCAGCGATTGGTGTTGAAACAGATATGCTGATGGGCCCGACTTACGCGACCTCACAAGTATTAAAGAACACCGGTTTAGAGTTGTCAGACCTAACACTGATCGAAATGCACGAAGCATTCGCTGCCCAAGTTTTGGCTAACGTGAAAATGTTCGCAAGCGATGAGTTTGCACAGAAGAATCTTGGCCGCGATAAAGCGATCGGTGAGATTGATATGGAGAAGTTCAACGTGCTGGGTAGCTCGATTGCTTACGGACATCCGTTTGCAGCGACTGGCGCACGCATGATGACTCAAACATTACGTGAACTGAAACGTCGCGGTGGCGGCTTGGCACTGAACACAGCGTGTGCGGCTGGTGGTTTAGGTGCAGCAATGATCTTGGAGGTAGAATAATGTCTACGACTCTTGATGCAACAACAGAAAAAGAAACAGTCGCTCAACCAGATTCAACCTCTGCGACTGAATCAACCAAAAAGAAAGCGACAGCATTTACTCTCAATATCGATGAGCAAGATATTGCTTGGTTAGCGATTGATGTACCAAACGAGAAAATGAACACGCTGCAAGCGGCTTTTGCTGAAGAAATGAAAGCCATCTTCGAGCAACTCAAAGAAAAGCAAAGCCGAGTTAAGGGCCTAATCGTTCATTCTCTTAAGCCAGATAACTTTATCGCTGGTGCTGATGTAAGAATGCTTGATGCGTGTAAAACGGCTGACGAAGCACAGTCTCTGGCTCGCCAAGGGCAGGAGATGTTCCAAACGCTTTCTGAACTACCGTACCCAGTAGTCGCAGCGATTCACGGCCCATGTTTAGGTGGTGGTTTAGAGCTTGCACTGGCGTGTGATTACCGTGTATGTACCGATTCAGATAAGACTCGCGTTGGTCTGCCAGAAGTACAGTTAGGTCTGTTACCAGGCTCTGGCGGTACACAGCGTCTACCTCGCCTTATTGGTTTGTTGCCATCTCTTGACCTAATCCTTACGGGTAAGCAACTGCGCGCTAAGAAAGCGAAATCGCTCGGTGTTGTCGATGCTTGTGTGCCTGAAACTATCCTGCTTGAAGTCGCTAAAAGCTTTGTTGAAAAGAATACGGGCAGTAAAAAAGGTAAGCGCCTTGCGTCGAAAAGCCAAGCGTCGACCAAAGAAAAGCTGATTTCACGTAACGGCCTTGGTCGTAAAGTGATTTTTGAACAAGCTTCTAAGAAGACCAATCAGAAAACACGCGGCAATTACCCAGCAGCGGATGCGATTTTAGACGTGATTCGTTATGGCCTTGAGAACGGCTTTGATAAAGGTCTTCAGTATGAAGCGAAGCGTTTCTCAGAACTGGTTATGACTTCAGAGTCTAAAGCCCTTCGTTCGATTTTCTTTGCAACCACGGAAATGAAAAAAGAACACGGCGCAGACGCAGAACCCAAAGCGGTTAAGCGTGTTGGTGTGCTAGGCGGTGGTCTTATGGGCGCAGGCATCAGCCATGTCAGTGTTGCTAAGGCGAAAGTGCCTGTACGCATTAAAGACGTATCAAATGAAGGTGTACTGAACGCGCTTAACTACAACTTCAAGTTGTTCGATAAGCAGCGTAAACGTCGCATTCTGAGCCGAGCGGGCCTTGAAAGTAAGATGCTTCAACTGTCTGGTGGTATCGACTTTACGAGCTTTAATCACACCGATGTGGTGATTGAAGCGGTATTTGAAGACCTCGACCTTAAGCAGTCAATGGTTGCGGACATCGAAGCCAATGCCAAGCCAGAGACTATTTTCGCGACGAATACGTCTTCATTGCCGATCCATAAGATTGCGGAGAAGGCGCAGCGACCAGAAAACGTGGTCGGTCTTCACTACTTCAGCCCAGCCGAAAAAATGCCGCTAGTAGAAGTTATCCCTCATGAAACTACGTCAGAAGAGACGATTTCTACGGTTGTTGCATTAGCGAAGAAGCAAGGTAAAACGCCGATTGTTGTGAAAGACACGGCTGGTTTTTATGTGAACCGTATTCTTGCTCCGTACATGAACGAAGCAGCGCATTTACTGCTAGCGAACGAGCCGATTGAAAAGCTCGACAGCACGTTATTGGACTTCGGTTTCCCGGTTGGTCCTATCACTTTATTAGATGAGGTGGGTGTTGATATCGGTGCGAAGATCATTCCGATTTTAGTGAATGAGCTTGGCGATCGTTTCCAAGGTCCTGATGTGTTCGATATTCTTTTGAATGACAATCGTAAAGGCCGCAAGAGTGGTAAAGGTTTCTACACTTACAAAGGCAAGAAGAAGGAAGTGGATAAGTCAGTTTACAAGCTGCTTAAGCTGCAACCAGATCCTAAGTTGAGCGATAACGATATCGCGATGCGCTGTGTGTTACCTATGCTAAACGAAGCGGTTCGTTGTCTAGACGACGGCATTATCCGCAGCCCTCGTGATGGTGATATCGGTGCGATTTTCGGTATCGGTTTCCCGCCATTCCTAGGTGGTCCGTTCCGTTATATGGATCAAATCGGCATTAAGTCACTGGTTGAGATGATGAACGATTTCGCTAAGAAGTACGGTGATCGTTTCGCGCCATGTGATGGCCTACTGACACGTGCTGGATTGGGTGAGTCTTTCTACAAGTAACTCTCTAACTCATTGATTAAGAAGCCCGTATCAAGCAATTGATGCGGGCTTTTCTGTTTTATGAACGAGTGTGAAAGGAATGAGATTCCCGACTCAGTCGTTCCTCCTTCTCGGGAATGATGATTGAGAGATAAAAAGTAAGTTATTGCGTTGATTAGAAAGGTGGTCAAACACACGTCAATCAAAACTACCGTCATCTCCTAAAGCGACGAAGGAGCGTAATAGGAGATCTGCTTTTGGGCTGCATCCAATAAAAAAGGTTGATGCTTTCACATCAACCTTATGATTTTCATTCCAGCTTTATCAGCCTAGCTCAGTATCTTTCGGGCGTAACTGAAACTCATCAATAGAGCCAATTTCAACACCTGCTGACAGCTTCTCTTCCTCATTATGAGCATTACCGTGAGCATGCATAATCAGGCGATTTGCCGTGCGTGGTTTTAGCTGGCTAACCACAAAACGCATCATGTCTGAGCGAGTTAACCCCTTAAGGTCTTCCAATACGCGCTCTCTCTGGTTGAACTCAACATCCTTATTGCCTATCGCAACCCATAAGCGCTGAGCTCGCCCTCGCAAAGTCGTATCTGGTGCCGAAATCTGATTCCAGAGACCGCGCTTACTGCTGTGCCATTGATAGTCGTTAAGCTCCAACAGCACCATGTAAAAGGCATTGAGGAACTCATCTATTGAAGCTAACAAGTCAGCAGGGGCGGCATTCGGTGATTGCACATACAACACAATACCAGGGTGTCGGTTGAGCGGCATATTGCCAGTACCGACCATGTAACCTAGCTGCTGCTTGGTTCGTATCTCATGGAAGAAAGTGGCCGACATCAAATGGTTTGCCAATGAATACAGCGCGATATTTTTAGGTGAAATATCAGGGCATTGGTAATAAACCACAATTGCTGAATCATCTTGGTTACACACCACTTCACGTTGGAAGCTGCCGTTTTCACCGAGCATGATGAGCGGACGCAGTGATTCTTCGTAAGCCTGATCTTGAACACGCAGTGCATCTTTTAGCGTTTCAGCCATCTTGTGTGCATCGGCTTTTTTCCAGTCGCCATACACAAACATCTCAACATGAAGTTCCGCCAAGATTGCTTGAACAAAAGAGGAGAGCTCATCGACCTCTATCGTTTCTAGGGCTTCAATTAACACGGAATAAGGCGGGTTATTTGGTTGAAGTATCCCAGTCATTGCATTAAACAACTGCGAAATAGGGCGATCTTGCGACGCGTTGTTCCAGTTTCTGAGCAATTGATGCTTGATGGTTTCGAAGCGTGTTGGACTAAAGTCGCGTGCTTGGAAACGTTCAAGAATCATATTGAGCAGTTGTGGCTGTTTCTCGCTAAACCCGGACAGAGTGAGCGTTACACCGCCCTGATGGGTGTACATGTTGTAGCCCATTCCGGCGATTTCAGCCTGATACGTATCTTTTTCGAGTGAGTCTAAGAACATCTCTACGCACAAGCGTGTTTTAACGATATTTCTTGGGCTAGCAACTGAGTGCGGGCTATCGATAGCGACATACACCACACCTTTAGGAACTCGAAATTGATGGTCTTGCAGGTGCCACAGCTTAAAGCCGTCGAGCTCTTCTAACAGTTGTGGGAACTTAGCGTCACCTTCCAGTTCAGTCGGGTCTAGATCGTAGCAAATAAACGGGTTTTTGCTTGGGAGTTCAAACTGCCAACCGGGGTTAATGCACGTAAAGCATTGAACTTGTTCAGCGCTAAAAGGTGTGACCGAGTAGGGAGTAAAGTACCACTTCGCTTCCCTGTCATACTCGAATCCCTGAGCAACAATGGTCGCTCGCATGTTGTCTACGGTTAAGTAAGGCAGCAAAGAACGCTGTAATTCGTCATCGAAATGCGACATTTTGTAATCGCCATACACCACATCTTGCTCTTGGTAGTGCTGCATGTTGATGACGAGGTGGCTGACGACATCAAGCGGTCTTGCTGGCTCTTGAAAGCGGAAAGCAGACTCTAAAACGGCGCGTTTTTCTAGGTAGCGCCACTCTTCTATGCCTTGTTGTTCGACTAACTTGATGTACTGAAATATCGCTTGGATGATGTTATCGGTTTTGGTTAAACCTTCTATGGTCAATGAGCAACTGACTGTGAAATCACGGTAGTTACTGCCACTCGCGCCACCACCTGCAGAGAGAGATGTTATCCAGCCTTTCTCTTTGAGTTGCATCATCAAACTGCCTTCACCTTCGTAACCTAAAAGGTGGGCAAAGAACGACAAAGGCTTAACGCCGTAGTGTTCGTCCATGCTTGGCATCGGGAAGGTTAAGATCAGTTTGCGTACTTCTTTAATTGGCTCAACACGCACTTGTACGCCTGTGCTCAACTCGCCAACAATCGGTACTTCAACCTTTTTGCCTTGTAGGTTGTGATTGGTGATCGAGCTAAAGCGATCCTCAACCCAGCTTTGCATCTCATCTAATGACTGATTGCCAGACAGTGTCAGGGTCATTAAGTCAGCAGAGTATTGTTGCTGGTGGAAAGCTAAAATCTCTTGTCGAATCGTCTCGCCGTTTCTGTCGCCCAACGTATCGATATTACCGACAGAAAACTTCGAGAATGGGTGATTGTGATTCACCAGTTCTTTGGTAACTTGGTACAAGCGTCGTGAGTCGTCGTTGAGTTTCATCTTGTATTCGGAGTCAACGGCTTGGCGTTCTTTATCTAATGCTTCTTCGTTGAACAGGGGAGCAGTGAAAAATTGGCTGAAGCGATCGAGTGCGGTTTCAAAGGCATTCAATTCAACATCAAAAAAGAAGCAGGTGTGCTCGGTTCCTGTCCAAGCGTTGTTGCTACCGCCATGCTGGCTGATAAAACTTTGGAACTCTCCGACCTTTGGATACTTTTCAGTTCCCAAAAATAGCATATGCTCTAAGTAGTGAGCTAAACCCTCTCGGTCTGTAGGGTCATCAAAATGCCCCACATTGACGGCTAATGCGGCTGCTGCTTTTTGAGCATTTTGATCCTGAACTAACAGTACACGTAACCCGTTATTTAAGGTTATGTAGCGGTATTGATGTTCATCATTTGGGCTTAAGTGCACAGGAGCATCTCCAGAGAAGGTGGTTTTTAAATTATGTACCCGATGATTCGGCGTGCAAACCTTGTGATCATATTTTGGGATATGAAGTGCTTTTTGGCGATTTCTAAATCACTTTTATCGATTTTTATCAGTAATTTATTTTCTTTTAACAAGATTGTTAAGAAAGTCGAACTCTTTGGCAAGTGACTTGATATAATTATTTATATTGACTGCGGTTTCTCTGGATTGAGAGCCAAACCTAAGTAGCGTTTCGCTGATATATGGGATATATCGACTTTCGACATGTTACGAAGACAGGATTGAACATGAAAATATTCATTATGCGCCACGGTGAAGCAGAACATTTTGCCAACTCGGATGCAGAAAGAGCGTTGACCAAGCGCGGGAAAATGGCTTCTCTTGCCGTGGCACAAGCTGCAAATGAGCAGGGGATTAGTCAATTCGATAAAGTGCTGGTGAGCCCATATTTAAGGGCACAAGAAACGTGGTTAGAGATCTCTCAGGCGTTTTCTGGAAAGAAAGTAGAAACCTGTGATGATATTACGCCTTATGGAATGTCCGACGATGTGTTTGATTTGACCTTAGCAATGGCTGAAGTAGAAAAACTAGAGACCATTTTATTTGTTTCTCATTTACCTCTAGTGGGCTACCTAACTGCAGAGTTTGCAACAGGCATGGCGCCGCCTATGTTTCCCACTTCGGGCCTAGCGTGTATCGACTTCAACCTTGAGACACAAAAAGGTGAGTTGCTTTGGAACATCAATCCATAAGCTCGTTGAGCTCTGTTTGATGACAAAGTTGCAGACAATTAGAAAGGGCATCTCAATATGATTGGGATGCCCTTTGTTGTTTTTTGGTGAGAGAGAGTTTGTTAACCAGAATTACTTCTCAGGAACCGAAAGCAAGACTAACAGCGCGCCATTGCCGCCAAACTCTAACGGCGCTTGGTGGAAAGCCATCACGTCTGGGTGCTGTGCTAACCACAAAGGCACCTTCTGTCTAAGGATGTGTTTACCGATACCGTGTTGAACGCAAGCACACGCCACGCTCTCTTTCACGCAGTGCGCAATCATCGCGCCAAGCTCACGTTTGGCTTCTTGTTGAGTCATACCATGCATATCGAGATACACGTCAGGCACGTAGACACCACGACGGAGGCGCTTGACCTCATATTTAGAGACATCATCACGCGCATAACGCGTCGGACCGTCTTCGCTAAGATGCGGAATGAACTCATCCGAGAAATAAAACTCGCTATCACTGGCTTGTCTTGCCGTTCGAGTAATTTCTTTTTGCTTGGCATTTCTTTTTGGCTGCTGGACTATGGTATCCTGTTGCAACTTTTTAACGCCCTTTACTGCATCGTTGAACAGGGCGAAATCGTCATCGAAGTCGGTGTCTTTTTTGCTCATCAGGTTATGAATTCTAATTAGAAACGTAATTAGCAGTATTGTAGCGCTTTTCGGAGACAATTTTGGATAAGATTTTTGTAGAAGAAGCGGTATCAGAACTACACACGCTTCAAGATGTGATTCGTTGGACTGTTAGCCGCTTTAACGCAGCGGGCCTATTTTATGGTCACGGCACTGATAACGCGTGGGATGAGGCAGTACAACTTATCTTACCTACTCTTTATCTGCCGATTGATGTTCCTTCGCATGTGATGAACTCTCGTCTAACGAGCAGCGAACGTCTACGTATTGTTGAGCGCGTAATCAAGCGTATTAATGATCGTACACCAACGGCTTACCTAACCAACAAAGCTTGGTTCTGTGGTCTTGAGTTCTTCGTTGATGAGCGCGTTCTTGTGCCTCGTTCTCCAATTGGTGAGCTGATCGAAGCTCAATTCCAACCTTGGTTAACTGAAGAGCCAACTCGCATCATGGATATGTGTACGGGTAGTGGTTGTATCGCTATTGCTTGTGCTCACGCATTCCCAGACGCTGAAGTAGATGCGATTGATATCTCTACTGACGCATTGCAAGTTGCAGAGCAGAACGTTCAAGATCACGGCATGGAGCAGCAAGTGTTCCCAATCCGTTCAGATCTTTTCCGTGATTTGCCAAAAGAGAAATACAACCTGATCGTATCTAACCCACCTTACGTGGACGAAGAAGATATGAACAGCCTGCCAGATGAGTTTACTCACGAGCCAGAACTTGGCCTAGCAGCGGGTACAGACGGTCTGAAATTGGTTCGTCGCATCTTAGCTAATGCACCAGACTACCTAACTGACGACGGTATTCTTATCTGTGAAGTTGGTAACTCAATGGTTCATATGATGGATCAGTACCCAGAGATTCCATTCACTTGGATTGAATTCTCTAACGGTGGTCATGGCGTATTCATGATCACTCGTGAGCAGCTTGTTGCTTGCGCTGATGAGTTCTCTATCTACAAAGACTAGGTTTCAATTATTAGGTTAGTGCCCCTATCTTAGGGCTGTAAGCTTAGAACCTGACATCTAGTAAGACGTTCGATTTGAAACGTTTTTATTTAAACGCCATGCAGCAATGCATGGCGTTTTTTATTGCCTAGATTAAAGATGTTTGCATTTATATCGAAGACGTTAAGCGCAATATTTAGTTGATTAATATGAGGGCTTATTACATATTGGTGTTTAATATTTAGTCGTTTTAGTGAGTTAATGAGGATTCACGATGAGCTTTGATACATGGATTTATTATTTATTAGCGGTGCTAATTTTAACGGCATCACCAGGCCCAAGTTCTTTATTGTGCATGACCAAAGGTGTGCAATCTGGCTTTAAATTATCGATATTTACTGCCTTGGGGAGCTTAACTGCGATTACTGGAATTCTAACGTTATCCTTTACCGGGCTGGGTGTGATTATCGCTTCGTCTGAGGTGGTGTTTAATGTCATTAAATGGACCGGTGCTGCTTACCTAATCTACCTTGGTTGGAAGTCGCTACGTTCTAGTCAGCAAGATTACGACAACCTATCCAATCAACAATCCGATTCTAAATCTGTTAATGAAAGTGCTGCGCAGCATTACTTAAGTGGCTTCATTGTTGGTGCGAGCAATCCCAAAGCTATTCTATTTTTTACCGCACTTTTCCCACAATTTATTGACCCGTCGATCGCTCTGGTTCCACAGTTCACCGTGTTTGCTTTGACCTTCGCCGTGATGGAATTATCTTGGTTAATGGTGTATGCCTACTTGGGCGCGAAGTCGTCAAATTGGTTGTTTGCTAAAGGCCGAGCCAAGGTATTCAATCGTGTCACTGGAGGTGTCTTTATTGGGGCTGGTGCACTGCTTTCGACGACAAGTCGAGCATAGCTTTCGATTTATCAAATTGTTGAATAGTTACAGAAGTTTCTTGGTGTTGTAATAAAAGGTTAATATTAATGTGCTTGCTGATATCGGCATAAAGTCGATATATTGGTGTTACACCATCACGTTCTCGAGGAGAGACATATGCAGCATCAAGAAATGATTCAACACAGTAATTTTGGCGTTATCAGTCGCACTTGGATTTTCTCTACCCTTTCTCTAATGGGTATTCTTGCTCTAATGTAGTCAGTTTTATGGCTCAATATTTTCAGTTTTTATTATGAATACACTTGTTAAAAAGTCTTCAAAGTCAGAACTCTTACTCTCGTAAATGTGGCTCTTCTCATCAGTCTAGCCACTTAGCTTTTCCTCTTCGTAAAACAGCTAATCAATCTTCTCTCATAAGCTCATCGCGTAACCTCATCTGAAGTTGTTATCAAACTGTGATAATCTTAAATCATCTTTTATCTACAGTGTGCCTCTCATGTCTGTCTGGGATTCTATTTCATTTAACAATCGATTTACCGCATTACCTCGACTGTTCTATACCTCAATTCAACCTACACCGCTCAGCAATGTCCAATGGCTCGCATGGAACCATAATCTTGCGAATGAACTTGGCTTTCCGTCATTTGAAAACGCTTCCGAGGAATTGCTTGAGACGTTATCTGGCAATGTTGAACCTGAGCAGTTTTCGCCTGTAGCAATGAAATACGCAGGTCACCAGTTTGGCTCTTATAACCCGGACTTAGGTGATGGAAGAGGGCTGTTATTAGCTCAAGTTGTGGCGAAAAGTGGCGAAACGTTCGACTTACACCTAAAAGGTGCAGGCAAAACACCTTATTCACGTATGGGCGATGGTCGTGCAGTTATTCGCTCAACGGTTCGTGAGTATCTATGTAGCGAAGCGATGGCGGGTCTTAATATCCCAACCACACGTGCGTTGGCGATGATGACCAGCGATACGCCGGTTTATCGTGAGAAGCAAGAGTGGGGCGCATTGTTGGTGCGCGCTGCTGAGTCACATATTCGTTTCGGTCACTTTGAACACCTGTTTTATACCAATCAGTTGGCAGAACATAAATTATTGGCCGACAAAGTCATCGAATGGCACTTCCCAGAATGCCTCGATCAAGATAAACCCTACGCAGCCATGTTTAATGAGATTGTTGATCGCACCGCTGAAATGGTCGCATTGTGGCAAGCGAATGGTTTTGCTCACGGAGTCATGAATACCGATAACATGTCAATTATCGGGCAAACCTTCGATTACGGCCCATTCGCGTTCCTTGATGAATATGACCCAAGATTGATCTGTAATCACTCGGATTACCAAGGTCGTTATGCTTTCAATCAACAGCCTAGAATTGGATTGTGGAACCTATCGGCACTGGCGCACTCACTTTCGCCTCTGGTAGATAAAGCCGAACTTGAGGCGGCACTCGAACAATACGAACCACAAATGAATGGTTATTTCAGTCAGATGATGCGTCGTAAGTTGGGGCTGCTTTCGAAACAAGAAGGTGACAGTCGTTTGTTTGAATCTATGTTTGAGCTGATGTCGCAAAACAAAGTCGACTACCCAAGATTCTTTAGAACGCTGTCGAACTTGGATACCTTGCCGCCACAGGAAGTGATTGATTTGATTATCGACCGCGAGGCAGCAAAGCTATGGATGGATAACTACTTACAACGCTGCGAATTAGAAGAGAGTTCAGTGGCAGAGCGCTGTGAAAAGATGAGACAGGTAAACCCTAAATACATCCTTAGAAACTACCTAGCTCAGCTTGCGATAGACAAAGCAGAGCGTGGTGATAGTAGCGATATTGAAGCATTAATGGTGGTTCTGGCTGACCCTTATGCAGAACACCCTGATTATGAACATCTGGCAGCTCTGCCTCCTGAGTGGGGCAAAGCAATGGAAATCAGCTGTTCCTCTTAACCTTCTATGATTCTTTGAGTCGCTAAGTACAGGTAGAGGTCACTAAGATGTGATCTTTATCTGTTTGTCCGTCTAACTTTACAAACATGTCAATAATCAAATAATCGGCCAGCCTATACACTATGTGAATAAGTTGTAAATTTAATAGGTTTGGGCGATGCCAACAAATACTCGAATTCTCGTGGTGGATGATGATCAAGAAATCCGCGAGCTGCTGGAAGAGTACCTCACAAAATCGGGTTTCGATGTCTCTTCTGTTGGAGACGGTGTTGAATTAGAAACCCACCTGCAAAGCCAAGGTTATCCAGACCTGATTCTGCTCGATGTTATGCTCCCCGGTGACGATGGTTTTACTTTGTGTCAGCGAGTTCGAAAGCAATCCAATGTGCCAATCATCATGCTGACAGCGGTATCGGATGAAACCGATCAAATTATTGGTTTAGAAATTGGTGCCGATGATTACATTGCGAAGCCATTTAGTCCGCGCCAATTAATGGCTCGTATCAAAGCACTACTACGCCGTGTTCAAGTGGTGGATGACAAGCCAAGTGATGCACTGCCAAAGCAGATTATTTTTGGTGATTGGACGCTCGATACACTAGCGCATCGAATCTCCCACAATGAAAATTCAGAAGAAATGGACTTGTCAGGCAGCGACTTTTCTTTGTTAATGCTGTTCTTAACTCGTCCTAATGAAGTTCTCGACCGTGACACCATCTCTTTCGCCACCAGAGGCCGCGAAGCGCTGCCTTTTGAACGTGGTATTGATGTGCAGCTTAGTCGTCTGAGAAGTCGGCTGGGCGACAGTGGTAAATACCCTCACTACATCAAAACTATGCGCGGTAATGGCTACATTCTGGCTGTGCCGGTTCAGTATGAACACTAAGCATGACCTACTGTTAATGAAGTAATGCTAATAAAGTATTTCCAATGAAGTATTCCGGATGAAATATCTCGTATGAACTGGATGAGTTGGTTGAAACCAAATTCGTTAGTCGCAAGAACCTTATTGTTGACGCTGTTAGCCGTGGTGATAGCTCAGGGCATCGCAACGTCTATATGGTATAGCGAATCAAAACACAAAGAGCTGGAAGGGATTCGTTCTGCTTCGTCGAGCATGGCGAACATGTTTGCTTCAACGGTGACTTTTTTCCAATCTCTACCCGTTAAATATCGTCATATCGTGCTGGATCAAATCCGCAATATGGGGGGAACGCGTTTCTTCGTTTCTTTCAATAAAGAGGCTTTGATTGTCGAACCGATCCCCGATACCCGCTTAAAAACCGCCTCGATTGAAGCGATAGAAAGTGTTTTGAGTAGCAAACTCAATAAAGTGGCGTCAGTGCGGGTTGACTTCTCTCGTCCTGAACACCTTCGTTTGCTAAAAAATGACATCTACTTGAGCGATCTCCCGCGATCTTGGGCACATCATACTTTAACGTTAGAACCGCTGAATCCACCCATTCTGGTTGTACAAATCGAATTGACCAGTCACGAATGGGTATACATTGCGGCATTGTTGCCTGCTCCATATGTGAAACTCGACGATACGATTCTTGGCAGAGAGCAGGTGATCTTCTTAGTTTCTTCAACGCTTATTCTGCTGGTTCTAACTTACTTGATGATTCGTCGCCAAGTGCGTCCTCTGAAAAAGTTAGCAAGAGCAGCTAATGAGATGAGTATGGATATTCAGCAGCCCCAACTGAAAGAAGAGGGGGCGACTGAATTGGTCACCGCGACGCGGGCTTTTAATCGAATGCAGCAACGGATTCGTCGCTATGTTGCCGACCGTGAGCACCTTTTCTCTGCTATCTCTCATGACTTAAAGACGCCAATAACGCGGCTTAGGTTACGAGCTGAGTTGTTGGAGAGTGAAGTAAAGAAAGACAAATTCAATAAAGATCTCGATGAGCTTGAAATGATGGTCAAAGGTGCTCTTCAGGCCGTAAGAGATACTGACTTACACGAGAATAACGCCATTATTGACCTCAATGAAATGGTGCTCTCTGTGATTGAATCTCATAACCAATACCAAACAAAGGTAGAGTTCGAGCCGGTCGTCATTGAGCCATTGGTCGCGAAACCACTGGCGATTAAGCGTGTACTGACCAACTTAATCGACAACGCAGTTAAGTATGGTTCATCTGCCGTAGTGGAAGTTAGTGGTGATGAGCTTTGGGTGGTCGTGACTATTCAAGACCGTGGTAATGGCATTCCAGAAGACAAACTAGAGATGGTCTTTGAACCTTACTTTAGGCTTGCAACCGACGACCAAGGACACGGACTTGGCCTCGGGATCTGCCGAAATATCCTGCACGGACACGGCGGAGATCTCATTATTCGCAACTCCTCTCAAGGCGGCTTAGAAGCCAAAGTCTATATCCCAACAGGCTTAGAAGTGTAATGTAACAATTGTGTTACATAGGGCTTACCTTTTGTTTCAATCTTATCAATCAGAATAAGTAGACTCTTTATTGAACCGGACGTCGAGTCCGCTAAAACATGGAAGATAATAATGAAAATCAATAAAACCCTACTTACTCTATCTCTTCTTGCTGCCTCAACATTTTCTCAAGCTGGTGAAGTGGAAGTGCTTCACTGGTGGACTGCCGGTGGCGAAGCGAAATCCGCAGCGGTACTGAAAGAGATGATTGAAGAACAAGGCCATACTTGGAAAGATTTTGCTGTTGCTGGCGGCGGCGGTGAAAGTGCGATGACTGTTTTGAAAACTCGAGCAGTATCGGGCAATCCTCCATCTGCCGCGCAGATTAAAGGTCATGATATTCAGGAGTGGGGTGGTTTAGGTTTTCTAACGTCTCTCGATGCGACTGCTAAACAGGAACAATGGGATGAACTACTACCAGAAGTAGTGACTAAAGTGATGAAGTGGGATGGCGAATATGTGGCAGTTCCTGTCAACGTTCACCGTGTTAACTGGCTTTGGGCTAACCCTGTTGTTTTAGAAAAATCAGGCGTGACGGTTCCAACTACGTTAGATGAGTTCTTTGTTGCTGCAGACAAGATTAAAGCGGCTGGCTTCATTCCACTGGCTCACGGTGGTCAACCTTGGCAAGACGCAACCGTATTCGAAGCGGTGGCTCTCGATGTACTAGGCAGTGAAGATTACAACAAAGCGTTCGTTGATCTTGATATGGACGTATTATCGGGCGACAAGATGGTGGAAGTGTTCACCAAGTTCAAAAAGATGCGTGACTACATCGACAGCAACTCTCCAGGTCGTGATTGGAACGTCGCAACTTCAATGGTTATCAATGGCGAAGCCGCGATGCAAATCATGGGCGATTGGGCGAAAGGTGAGTTTACTGCTGCAGGCAAAGTGCCGGGTAAAGATTACATCTGTGCACCAGCTCCAGGTACTGACGGCCAATTTACCTTCAACATCGATAGCTTTGCGTTCTTTGAGTTAAGTGACAAAGAAAACCAAAAAGCGCAGCAAGATCTAGCGAAAACCATTCTTACTAAAGACTTCCAAGAAGTCTTCAACCTTAACAAAGGTTCTATCCCTGTACGTCTAGATATGGACATGTCTAAGTTTGACCAATGTGCGTTGGACTCAATGGCAACCTTCAAAGCGAGTGCTGAATCTGGCGATCTTGTTCCGAGTATGGCTCACGGCCTAGCGACAACAAGCTACGCTCAAGGCGCGATCTATGACGTAGTGACCAACTTCTTCAATGAGAAAGATGCAGATCCGAAACAAGCGGCAGCTAAGTTAGCAAAAGCAGTGAAAGCGGCTATCTAATCTAACTTGATAAGCGACACACAACGCACGTGAGTGACGGGTTGTGTTGCTTTATCGAACCCCCAGGGTGGGTAGGCTCGTAGGGAGCCTATCTGCTCTTCACTCCCAATTCTAATATGCGTGATGCTGATGTGGTGCCGAAAGGTAAGCCATTGGCTCGATTGTGCAACAAGGATAAGTTATGGAGCATGTTTTGACTGAGTCGACTCCAAAACCCACAAGGAGCCAGCCTGCACCGAAACCGAGTTTTGCTGACAGGTTGCAACATTGGTTACCTAAAATTGTGCTGGCGCCAACTGCGTTAGTGACCGTGGTGTGTATCTACGGTTATATATTTTGGACGGCCGCATTGTCGTTCACCAACTCTCGATTTCTTCCGAGCTTCAACTTCGTTGGTTTAACCCAATATGAAAAGCTGATGGATAACGATCGCTGGATCACCTCGATCATCAACCTCGGTGTGTTTGGTTTTCTATTCATGGCGATTGCTATCTTGCTAGGTGTTGGTTTAGCGGTATTGCTTGACCAAAATATCCGCCAAGAAGGCGCGATTCGCACTATCTATCTCTACCCAATGGCGTTGTCATTCATCGTGACGGGTACGGCGTGGAAATGGATTCTTAACCCGGGTCTTGGCATTGAAAAGTTGATGCAAGACTGGGGATTTACTGACTTCAAATTTGACTGGCTCGTCAATTCTGAAATGTCGGTTTACACCTTAGTGATTGCAGCACTTTGGCAGTCTTCTGGATTCGTGATGGCGATGTTCTTAGCAGGTCTGCGTGGCATCGATTCTTCAATCATCAAAGCGGCTCAAATCGATGGGGCAAGCTTACCCACTATCTATCTCAAAATCATTCTACCTTGCTTGCGCCCTGTGGTTTTCAGTGCGGTGATCATTACTTCTCATATTGCAATTAAGAGCTTTGACCTTGTGACGGCAATGACGGCAGGTGGCCCCGGTTATTCATCGGATCTTCCTGCGCTATTTATGTACGCACACTCCTTTACTCGCGGACAAATTGGCCTTGGTGCTGCCAGTGCCATGATGATGCTTGCTGGTATCTTAGCGATTCTCGTGCCTTATCTTTACTCTGAACTTAGGGAGAAAAAGTCATGATGAATAACATCAATTTTGCTCGAATCTTTATTTATTCAGCACTGCTTTTCTTCTGTTTAGTGTACCTAATGCCATTGTTCGTAATGGCGCTGACGTCATTCAAAACTCTGCCTGATATCAAGGCGGGCAACCTGATGAGCTTGCCAAAAGAGTGGGTGTTCGACGCTTGGTATAAAGCGTGGGACACCGCTTGTACAGGCGTGAAATGTGAAGGCATCAAAGGCTACTTCTGGAACTCGTTCCAAATGGTGATTCCTGCGGTTGCGATTTCAACATTGCTCGGTGCATTCAATGGCTATGTCGTGACGAAATGGCAATTCAGAGGTTCAAACCTGTTCTTTAGTTTGTTGTTATTTGGCTGCTTCATTCCATTCCAAGTGGTGCTACTACCAATGGCAACTATGCTCGGCAAGATGGGGCTAGCGAACACAACCATCGGCTTGGTGATTGTGCACGTTATCTACGGTATGGCATTTACCACGCTGTTTTTCCGTAACTTCTATATCTCGACTCCTGATGAATTGATCAAGGCGGCAAAGCTTGATGGTGCTGGCTTCTTTACGATTTTCTTCAAGATCTTATTACCGATCTCGACACCAATCATCATGGTGACGGTGATCTGGCAGTTCACTGCGATTTGGAATGACTTCTTGTTCGGAGTGGTCTATTCCGGCTCAGATACTCAGCCGATCACCGTGGCATTAAACAACCTAGTCAACACCAGCACTGGCGTTAAAGAATATAACGTCGACATGGCTGCCGCGATCATCGCCGCACTGCCAACTCTGTTGGTGTATGTCTTCGCAGGAAAATATTTTGTTCGTGGCCTAACGGCAGGATCAGTAAAAGGATAATTACCCATGGCAACATTAGATTTAAAACAGATCCGTAAAACCTATCGCAACGCGGACAACGAAACGTTAAAGGGCATCGACATCAGTATCGATTCGGGGGAATTTTTGATACTTGTCGGCCCTTCGGGGTGTGGGAAATCCACCTTGATGAACACCATTGCTGGGCTAGAAAATATTAGCTCGGGTGAGATTGTAATTGATGGCATAGACGTGGCGCAGGTTGAACCTAAAGATCGCGATATCGCGATGGTATTCCAGTCGTACGCCTTGTATCCAAACATGACGGTGCGTGGCAATATCGCTTTCGGTTTGAAGATTCGTAAGATGCCGCAGCAAGAGATTGATGCTGAGGTCAATCGAGTGGCTAAAATGCTGCAAATCGAACAACTGCTTGATCGTAAACCATCGCAGCTTTCTGGTGGCCAGCGTCAACGTGTCGCGATGGGACGCGCTCTAGCTCGTCGTCCTAAGCTGTATCTGTTTGATGAGCCGCTTTCTAACTTGGATGCCAAGCTGCGTGTTGAGATGCGTCATCAGATTAAACGTCTGCACCAGAAGCTGAATACCACGATTGTTTATGTAACCCATGATCAAATCGAAGCGATGACTCTCGCTGATCGCATCGCAGTAATGAAAGACGGTGAACTGCAGCAGTTAGGCACACCACAAGAGATCTACACCAAGCCAAACAATATGTTCGTAGCGGGCTTTATGGGGTCACCATCAATGAACTTCATTAAAACCATGGTGGACTTGGATGAGGAACAGAATCCGATCATCAAAGTAACTGGCACGGCAGAGCAAGAACACCACATTCGATTGCCACAGAGCATGCGTGACCAAGATGGCAAGGAATTGGTGATAGGGCTGCGTCCTGAGCACATTACCGAGCAGCAGGGTGACGATGCTTCTGCCTCTACAAAGCTAGACTTACAACTAGAGGTATTGGAACCAACAGGGCCAGATACTATTGCGATGGTCAAAGTGAACGATCAAGAAGTCGCGTGTCGTTTATCGCCAGAATTTGAAGTGTCGGTTGGGCAAATGGCACCGCTTCATTTTGACTTATCAAAGGCGGTATTCTTCGATGCTCAAACCGAAGCGAGAATCGACTTCTAGTTGCTGAGTTAGTTTAACAATCAAAGTTCATGTCTAAATCAAAGGCAGTATCACCAACTAGTAATAAGTAATGTGATGCTGCCTTTTTCGTTGTCTATACTTGCTTTTTATCCCTTATAAAAACAGAGGGATAAACGATATATATGCTTCTACTGCAATAATATCTTGATTTAGTATCCCTTAGCTCTATAAAGCTGACGTAGAAACGCGTAGGATCACACTACTTTAGACCAAAAACTAGGTTGCACCTTGGTGCATAAACAGAAGAATACATGAAACTAACAGCAAAACCAGCGGCGAATAACGCTTTACTTATTTCTATTACGACACCGGATTTTAAAGGTGACGAAGCAAAAGAGTCTCTTGCCGAACTTGCTCGCTTAGTGACAACCCTAGGGTTTAAAGTCGTCGGTACGCAATCGCAACACCACAGTTCATCTCAAAGACAGAATGTGTTGGGTGCGGGTAAGCTTGCCGAAATTGCACATCTAACTGGTTACCAAGGCTCTATTGAAGAAGCTGAAGATGAAGATTTTATTGATGAGTCGTTTGATTTTAGTTCTGAAATCGATGAGCTAGATTTTGATGATCTTCCAACGGGCAACTTCCAATACGGTGCCGCTGATGTTGTGGTATTCGACTGTGATTTAAGTCCATCTCAAATGCGTACTGTTGAGGCGAGTTTGGGTGTGGAAGTATTTGACCGCACCGGCATCATCATCGAAATCTTTAGCCGTCACGCTCGTACTCGTACTGCTCGTCTGCAAGTTGATATCGCTCGTCTAAACTACTTAGTGCCACGACTTCGTGAAACGGCTGAGGGTGATAAAGAACGTCAAATGGGTCAGGGCGCAGGTGAAACTTCACTAGAGCTTGACCGTCGTAACGTACGTGACCAAATTGCTGCGCTTAAGCGCGAGCTAGTAAGCGTACAAGATGAAATGAAGACTCGACGCACAAGGCGCGCAGAGCTTTTCACTGTTGCTTTAGTTGGCTACACCAATGCCGGTAAGTCTTCGATGATGCGTGCAATGACGGCAACCGAAGTGGTGGGTGAAGATAAACTGTTCGCAACGCTAGACACCACCGTTCGCGCACTTCAGCCAATTACTCAACCGCGTATCTTGGTTTCAGATACCGTTGGTTTCATCAAGAAACTGCCACACGATCTGGTTGCTTCATTCCACTCAACGCTAGCAGAAGCGCATGATGCTTCATTGCTGCTTTATGTCGTTGATGCTTCTGACGTTTCATTCCGCGCACAACTTGATGTGGTACACGACGTATTAGCACAAGTGGGTGTTGAAGGCAGCGAAAAACTATTAGTGCTGAATAAGTGCGATAGATTGACTGAAGAACAGCAATTAGAGCTGATCGAAGAATTCCCAGATGCGATGCTAACGTCGACTCGTGATCCGCTAGATATTACGAAACTGCACAAGTACATCGTTGGTGTTGCTGAAGAAGGCATGATCGAAGAAGAGATCACTATCCCTTATTCTGGCCAAGGCATCATCGGTGAGATTCGCTCAAACATGAGTGTGGTTAAAGAAGAGTACGATTACGAGTGTATTAAGTTGACCGTTCGCTCTAGTGAAATTGACTTAGCTCGACTGAAAAAGCGTATGCAGAAGTCTTAATCTTTTAGCTAGCTTAAGAAAAATGACCAAAAGAAAAGCGACCCGTTAAGGTCGCTTTTTTTATTCGTTGAGCTTAATTAACTCTGTATTGAAATGCCTACGCCATTCTTTGAGTCGGCTTCCAACGTGCTAGCTCTGGATCAAGCTTGATGCCTTGTGAGGTCAGCAAGTTAACGCGAGCCAAGTAGGCTGCTCCATGCATTAGGTGTTTTGCTAGATCAACGGCATTACGCTGTTGGTAATCGTCTAGATAGCTGTCTTTTGCCCATGCGTTGAATGCGCCAAGTGCAGGGCCTGCCCATACTTGGTAATCCATTTCACGACCTTGTTCACCTGTGTTTGACCAGCGGCTAGAAAGCCCTAAGTACCAACGGAAGATCAACGCCATCTTGCGCTTCGGGTTGCCTTCAGCACGTTCGATCTGTTTAGGGTCGCGCTCGTTAAAGTGCGCCACAGTTCCCGCCCAAATGTCGTCCAGTGTTGAACGGAATACTTGCTTCTCAAGCTTCAGGCGTTCTTCTACTGGAATCGCTTCAATAGAATCGTAACGCGTGTATAGCTCGTACAGCTTGTTAGCACGCATCGGGAACAAAGTACCGCGCTTAACCACTTGTAGCTTCACGCCCATTTCGAACATGTCGGCCGCCGGGGCCATAGTCACGTCAGCCATTTCGGTTGTTGAAAGCAGCTTACGAGTGTGTTCGCTCGCGCCAGCCTCAACACACGCTTGGTTGATAGAGCCGGTAACAATGTATGCCGCACCCATGTTAAACGTCGCTAGAGCAGCGTCAGGTGTTCCTACGCCACCACCACAACCGACACGTAGCGGTGTTTTGAATTGATATTGAGCTTGGATTTGCTCTTTCAGCGCAAGAATCGTTGGCAGTAGAGTAACCAGTGGGCGGTTATCGGTGTGACCACCAGAATCCGCTTCTGCGGTAATGTCATCAGCCATAGGAACCAGCTGTGCCAGTTCCATCTGTTCTGCTGTGATTCGGCCTTCATCAACCAAAGCTTGCAGCATTTTTACAGGAGCGGGCTGCATGAACTTACTTGCGACTTCAGTACGGCTTACCTTAGCAATAACTTTGTTGCCAATCTGAATCTCACCTTGTGCATCGCGGCTAAGGCCCGCGGCACGGTAGTGAACGATCTGCGGTGTTAAACCTAAGAAGGCTGAAGCCTCAACGGTTTTCACTTTGTGCTTCAAAAACAGCTCTACACTGCCGCGCTCTAGTGCGGGTTCGCTTGGGCTGTGAATCAGGTTAAACGCATAAGGGCCGTTTGGCAGTGCTGCTTGAATGCGATTGATCGCTTGCTCAACACGAGACGGGATTAAGCCCGCAGCGCCAAATGAACAAAGAATGCCAGCTTGGCCAAGGGCAATTACTAACTCTTCAGATGAAATGCCGTTTGCCATTGCGCCCGCATAGTAAGCGTATTTCACGCCATGACAGCGACGAAAATCTTCGTCGCCTAGGCTTTGTGTACCAAGAGCTGGAGCAAATGCGCTAACAGGTTGGTTGTTCGCTGAACTTGCTGAATAACCCGATGCAATCTCTGCTTGTTGGCTAACGCCTAAACCTTTTTCTGGGTGGTTCACGACGTAACAAGCAAGGCTTAAGTCTTTCAAGATTGTCGACATTGCCGCGTTATCAAAGCGAGTTGTGCTCTCTTCGATCTGCCAAGGCCACGGAGATAGCTTTTCGTTATTGATTGTAGTTTTAGTTGTCATAATTATTTCTTTCCTAGTCCCGTGTCAGGCTTATGCTTCTTCGATACAAATTGCGATGTCTTTCACTTCGTAAATACGCAGACCATCTTTGCTTAGGTTTGCGTCGCCAACGATGATGCGTTTGCCGTCTTCGTCTTTGATTGCAGTGATGTGTACATCCAGTGACATCTGTTTGTTCAGAGGGTTAATCTGACCACGGTATTTCCATTTCACTTCAGATTGGATTTGACCAAATTTCGGATTGTGGAAGCCAGCGCCAAGGTCTTTGTTTAGCGCGTAGGTTTGCATCAGTTCGATGATCGCTTCGACACCTAGAGAGCCTGGCATTACCGGATCTTGATGGAAGTGGAACTGGAAGAACCAATCGCTTGGGTCAATTGTACGCTCAGCGTATAGGTAACCCAGACCGTCTTTACCACCATCGCTGGTGATCTGCACGGTATCGATAAAGTTCAAACGACCTCCAGCCAGTTGGTAGTGCTCTTGCACTTCACCAGTAGCAGAAACGGGCGCATTGAAGTAACGCGTCGTTTTGTCTAGTAGGTTGATGTTTACATCCGGCGTGCGGTTGTTATCAACGTGCCAAGGGTGAGTTACTTTACCGTTATCTAAACCAAGCTGGTCTTTCAGTGCTGCGCCCTTGAAGTAACCAAATACCGCTGTACCTTGGTAGAACGGCACGCCGTCAGTGCTCAGTTCGAAGCTGAAGCTCTGTACGATGTTGGTGCCCATCATTACTGTTGAAAGCAGACGAGAATCGTTGGTAATTGTTTTGCCACGCAAGTCGACGTTACGCAGCATTTTGCCGCTGCCATCTAGGTTGCGGAAAAACAGTTCTTCACCTGGGAAGCCCAGTGTTGTGCCCATGTAGCCAGAGATAAAGCCGTTTGGCTGCAGTGAAATCTCCATCAACACCGAGTAAGGCATTAAGGTGTGGTGGCTGTTTTCATCAAAGAACCATGCATTTTCTGGCACTTCGTATTCAGCGATACACGATGAAGGCTTCTTGAAGTCGCCACGCTTACCGTCGATCTCAACAACACGAGTAGTGAGCTGTAGGTCGCCACACGGAGTACGTGGTGGAATCATGCCACGGTAGATAGAGAAATCAGGACCGAAACATTTCTCGATATCGCCAGTCGCGAATTCGAACATATGGTATGGCGTGAACGGAACCGTATCGGGTGTGCGGTTCGGGTAATCAGGAGTCACCGGCGCTTCAACGTGTTGAAGAGGAACGACACCTTTGTTTGGTGCAGTTTCTAGGTCTTCAATTTGAGCCATCAATGGCGCATTTGCTGAAGCTTGTTGGTTCACTGCTGGTGTATGGCCCAAGCTTTTATGGTCCAAGTTTTCGATAGCAGGGGTCGCGACAGCTGTTTCTAAAGAAGGCAGATAACGAGTACATTCGTCGTCTTCTTTGATCATCACACCCAAGTTTTGGAAATCAACAATCACTTTGCCGTTCAGTAAAATATCGATGTTAGCTTTCGCGTATGGGCGAGGGCTTAGACCAATCTCAGTCACTTCCATGCGGTAAGTCAGCTCTGCCGATTGTGGTAGCACTTGTCCACGACAACGTACTTGTTGAGGCGCATTTTCAAGCGGTTGGAAACGACCATTTTGAACAAGCGTATGCATGCCAAGGTGCATCATAAAGAATTGCAGCAGTTGACCACAACCCTCTGCCATCAAAGAACCAGCCATTACTGAGTCATCTTTGAAGTGACAAGGGAAGTACCAGTGTTCAGGCTCTAGTTGTTTATGACCTTCAATCAGACCAAGTCCCCATGTGCCGCCTTGCGGTTCAACACGGCTAACCTTTTCGATCATCATGAACTTCTCTGAGCTGAAGCATAGAGAAGGCTGGTGGCTATTGGATTGGTGAGTTGGGCCAAAACACTCTGCAATGTTGGCAGTCAGTAGATGACGCAATTCTTGGTGGTTAAACTGCGTTTTAGGGCAGTGCAACATAGGGTCGAAGCGTTGCTTAGTTGCAAGCTTACGAGCCTTGATTTCATCTTCAGTGTGAATCACACCTTTGCCGTCTGCTAGCTCTTCATCAGTGAAGAAGCCTGCACAACCGTTATCCATTTTCAGGATCATCTTGTTGCCAACGAAACATTCGTACGAGAAGAAGAACAGCAGCGTGTCGCCATTACGAGCAAAGCTGTTGATTGAGATATCGTAACGCAGCGTATCGCCACCACGAGGCAAGTCACCAAGGAAAGTCAGCGTACAATCAAGCAGGCGATAAACTCGCTCGCCTTTGTTTTCAAAATCGATACCTAAGTAGCTGATCAGCATTAGGTCGCATTGACCAGATTCTACCGCCACTGCCCAAGGGATCTGACCATCAACAAGATACGGCGCATCAACTGGGATGTCGTATTCGGTGGTCATGGTGCTTGGCTTGTACTCGTTGACTGTCGCGTTGAGCTTAGTCACACGAGATACCAATAGGTAATCGGTGGTTGGTAAACGAACGCGGCGCGAGTAGCTATCGATGATCGCGTAATCAGGGCCAAATACGTTTGCAATATCACCTTCAGCGTATTCAACCAGATCATCGTAATCCCAGATACATGGCTTACGGATAGGTTTTACTGGTGCTGGCGTCGCAAGTACGTTGACTGGCACTGACTGAACCTGAGCCGGTTGAGCTTGCCCAGGCTGAGCTGACGTTTGTTGACCATTCGTTTGTTGAGAAAGGGCATTGCTATCTAAACCAGACGTAATTGCGTTTAACTGTGCTTTCAATAGTGCATCAGCCATTTGCATGCCTTGGGCACGAGTGTGCAGGAATGCTATGTGTACTTGCTGCGCTGCTTGTTGGTTTTGAGCAAAAGCTTGGCTGTGTGGTGTTACAGACGGCTGTAATGCTGCATCCGTATTAGCGTCGATTTGAGACGCGCCATTTTTAGCGGATAGGACATGAGTCATATTGCTGTGGTTACCTGTTAGCTGACTGTGGCGAGTTGGCGCCAGAGTAGGGGATACTGATGTAGGAGTTTCGATGATTGGCTCTACCGCGTTTTGCGCTAATGCTTTCTTCTCTAACTCTTTTTGTGCAAGAGCTGCTTGAATGCTTGCAGTCGTTGGAATCGACGCCACTCTTGCTGCTTGTTTACCAGAAGCTTTCTGTTGAATCGTTGCCAAGTTGGTTACTGGGGTTTGGGCAATATGTTGATAGATATCGCGACCACCAAGAGTCACTTGTTTAACCAATTGACGTTTAGCATCGCTCGCCAGTTCATTGCTTAAACGAACAGAAAGTGATTGAGATTCAACACTCGATTGGCTTAGTAGCAGCTGTGAACATTGTCCTTCGCTGATGTTGGCAACAATCGCGCTCTTAGAACTGACATTCGGATTCAGAGGTGCAAGGTTCAGGTTGAGCAGACCGTGTAGCAGGCTTGCCATACCAGAAGCAGCAGAGCAATGACCCACACGTTGACTTGCTTGAGTAGTCTTTGTGTTCCCTAAACTTAGAGACGAAAACTGATGAGATGAAGATTCTGGTGCATGGTTAAGCTCAAGCAGAGAAACATCGTTCGAGCTCATACCGACTTGAGTCAGTAACTCATCAACAACGGCGTTGTTACGCTCGTTTGAACCAAACGCTAATGCGTTGATGCTGCCGTAAGCCGCATCTTGGTTGCTCGCTACTTGGTTTTCTTCAACAAGAACAATCGCACCTGCGCCTTCACCGACATTCCAACTGCCATCTTGCAGCTGTCCGAATTTTGGAGCTAGCGTCACTGGGCTTACGCTGTTCTTCAGAATCACATGTTCTGCACTGCCGCTAAGGTCAACGGCTGCAATCACGACTGCGTCCATGGATTCTTGCGACATCAAGTTTTGTGCAACATCAATACAACGAGCAACCGACTGTTCAGCAGCTGAAATCGTAAAGGCAGGGCCATTAAAGTCCCACAATGAAGAGATACGCGAAGCCATGATATTGCCGATGAAACTGGTGTATTGGTTCAGCTTGGCTGCGTCCATCACACTGTCCATCGCGATGGTTTCTAGCGATTGGTATTCGTCTTGTGTTAGCTCAATACCCATGTTGGCAAAGCTGTCAACCAGTTGGCTATGCAGGTTTACGCGTCCACGGAATTGGTGCATCTCAAGCTCTGTTTCCATCGCAACGAGTACTGCAACCTTTTGGCCTGCTACAAGCTTGGCATCTTTGATGGCTTCGTCTGCAACTTTCATCAGTAGCAACTGCTGAGAGATCAAACGGTCATCTTCGTTTGGCGGCACTTTGAAGCGCAGGAAGTCGAGATCGAATTGATCGATGTACGCTCCATTTGGAATACCGTGTAAACCAAACTGATTCAGTAGTTCTGGATGTTGGTCTAAGCCTTTCCAGCGTTTCTTAGGCAAAGCAATGAAAGCATCGTTGTTGGTTTCAATCGCAGTGCTCAGCGCGTTGATACTTTGCAGAGAACCGAAGTGAGACGCGAGGCCAGTAATGCTTAAATTAGACGGCTGTAGGCTTGGAGACGCTGACTCTAAAGTCTGGTTTACATGACTGGTGTCAGAATATGCTTCAAGCAGTAAGTGAGCGTTACAACCACCGAAACCAAATACAGAAACGCCCGCACAGCGCTCTGGGTTGCCCGCTTTACTTGGCCAAGGTTGAACCTGTGTTGGCAGAGTCTGTGAGCCAAATAAACCTTCTGGCGACGATAGTGGCTTGTCTAAGTTAATACTTGGAGGAAGCACGCCTTCTTTCATCGCAAAGATCATCTTCATGATCCCCGGCATACCCGCCGCAGTCAGCAAGTGACCGAGGTTGGACTTCGCAGAGCCAATTAATGGCGGGTTAGAACCATTCAATTTGTCAGCAAAGAAACGCTCCATTGAGGTTAACTCAACCTTGTCACCTAATGGTGTGCCGGTTGCGTGACACTCAATCACTTCGATGCTGTCTGGGGTTAGGTTTGATGCCTCGTAAGCGCGTTCAAAGGCTTGTACTTGTCCTTTGCTATTTGGGCTTAATACGAACTGGCCACGGCCATCGTTCGACAAGCCAATACCGCTAACGACTGCGTAGATGTTGTCGCCATCTCGCTCTGCATCAGCTAAGCGTTTTAGGACTAAAACACCGGCACCTTCGCCAGCAAATAGACCTTTACTATTGCTATCAAACGGAACCGAAACACCGTGGTCAGGGTAAGCGTGGAAGATGGAGAAACCCATGTTGATAAAGAATGGGTCAGCACCGGATACCGCGCCTGCCAACATCATGTCGGCTTTGCCCGTGTTCAAGTAATCACACGCTAACTTCAATGAATACACTGAGCTTGCACATGCCGCATCTAGGCTAAGTTGCACGTTGCCTAAACCTAGCGCATCAGCCACTAACTTCGAGGCGTTGTGTGCTGCAGCACCATTGATCGGATTAAGGTCTTGCGCGGTTTCATTGGTTGGTAGCAGTGAAAACTGGTCATTAGCCAATTTAGCTTGTAGTGCCTTTTCGACCACCGAGTGATACATCGGCAGAAACAGGTCGTTTGAACGTGTGGTTGGGAACGAAAGGGCACCCATGATCACGCCTGTACGCTCTAAAACATCGGCATTTAAATCAATGCCGGCGTCAACTAACGCCTTACGACTGGTATCCAAAGCCCATAGGAAACTCTGGTCAACACCGTTGAATGATTCTGCTGTCAAGCGGTAGCCATTGCTGTCGAAATTGAAGTTTTCGATGTAGCCGCCTTTATCACAGTAAAAGCGGTCTGACTCACCTTGCACGCCCTGATAGCTTTCAGGTTCAGCACCTAATTTTTCAGCGCTTAATGTGGTTCGAGAATCTTTTTTATCCAGCAAGTTTTGCCAAAAGTCTTTTGGCGTATCAGCTTCTGGGTATTGGTTAGCAATACCGACAATCGCGATCTTATTGCACTTCACTTGCTGCTTATTCTGAGCCTGATATTTATATTGAGATGGTTTCGATTGAGAACTCATACTAGCTCTCCTTGATGATTCACTGCGCTGCCTTGAGACACACCACTTAATTGCTTAGCTGCGGTGATCTGTTGTTCTAGCCCTTGGATAAGAGGCTCGACAGACAATGGGATTTGATGAGTAATGAGCTGACCAATGCATTTGATGAGCGTGACAACATCGTCACCGCCTTTGGCATTGGAAGCGATTGTGCAGTATTGGTCTGCTACGTTGTCGCTACGATTGATCTTGTCGATCAATGTGCTGGTTTGACGATCGGCACCCACTTCGACAAACAGACGCGCACCTTGTTGACGTGCGCTTTGGATCAACGCGGTGAAATCCAGCGTCGAACAGAAAGTGTCGGCAATCGAAAGGGCGATGCTGTCGCTGTCGATATTGATTGGTGCGCCAGTCGGTAGACCTGCTGCGCTGATAAAGCGGATATGCTTTGGCAACTTGTCGAACAGTGGTTGCGTGTAAAAATCACGTACTTGGCTATGCTGGCTCAATGCTGGTGTGGTGTGCATTGCGGTAACACGATTCGCGGCAATGCCACGTTTACCCAGTTTTTTGAGTAGTGCACGACATGTGCTTTCACAACCTGCCAGTACGCAAGTGTCACCTTGGATGATGGCGAGATAAGCGCGTGGGAATTCTGGTAACAGAGCCTCAATCGCTTGTGTATCACTGCGAACCACAAAGCTATTCCATTGGATGCTTTCGTCGCTGTTTAGCTGCCAATCTTGACGTACTGCGGTGAGTTCACCAGAAATAGCCGTCGTGAAAATAGGGCTAGTTTGAGTCATCTCAATCAGCGCATGTGGTTTTTTCCAAACATTCAAGCTGGCCCACATGGAAGCTTCACCCTTGGAGTAACCCAAAGCGAAATCTGGCTGTACTTTGAATTCATCACATAGCAGTTGTGTTAATAGATAACTACTGCCCACACCTGCAATGGCTAATTCACTGAGTGACATTTCTTGCGAGTCTTCAGTGTAGGTTTTTTCAGCCTGCAGCATTTCTTTCAAGTCACCTTCTCGCTCTAAGCGGGCAAATAACTGTGGGAAATGGTGGTGAAATTCGCGCAACATACCGGGATAAACCGTGCCAACACCAGGGTAAACAAATGCAACACCACCTTTGCTTTGAGGCTTCGGTGAGAAACAACTGCCCGCAGGAGTTTTGTATTGGCTATTGTCAGCCATTACTTTTGGCAACGCATTTTCTAGCGCTGTGATCTCTTGCAATGCAGCCTCAATTGAGGCTGCTTGAATCACGATATTCGCGCCAAGGTCAACATTGTGTTGAGCGCTTTGGAAGTGGCTTAGGTTTGAAAGCATCAAGGTGGCGATAGCAAGCTCGCTGTCCGCCGAATCGCTAACGCATTTAAGCTCTGCTCTGAGTGAGGCTAGCTTAGAAACTAATTCAGCTTGGTCATTGCCAGAAACCACAAACATCAAACGCTCGCTCGATAGCAATGGCTTTGGTTCTTGCAAACCGGTCGCTTGAGTCAATATCAGGCTGGTGGATTTCTGGTTTTCTTCGCTGAAGGTTAACGCAGCAACACGTGCTTTGTTCGGCTCAGTGAACCAATAGTGGCTCGGTAATGAATAGCTCGGCAATGAACGGCTCGATATCGCATTAACCATATTCAACAATTCATCAAACTGCTGCGAAGCAGATAGGGTGGAGTATTGCTGTTGATGGCTTAAATCTGAAGCGGGGCGGCGTGACATCTCTAGAGCAAGCTGAACGCTATCTCCATTATCTAGATCGAGAGTTTCGGCAAAGCCCGCTAAATTCGCGTGTGGGTGGATCTTATTCTGAGCAGCGTTCAGCGCACTTAACATCAACAATGATGGTGAGTGAGAATCCAAACAGAGCTTAACAACATTACCTTGATTGACTGTCTCGATGGCGTGAGCAAGTGCTTGATTAAAATTGCCATCAACCACGACAGTAACAATCTCTGGAAGCGAAGGTGATAAGTCGGCAGAAAGCTCAGCCGCATTTGCTGGCTGAGCTAAAAGAGCGATGCGCAATGGCATCGCTTTATTAGTAGGAACAGTCACTATGACAATTGCTCCTTTTCTGGGTTCTTAGTCGCCTCTTTCTTCGACACTGCTGAGCTAGATTTTGGTAAAAATGCGTCATTTAAGCTCTTGCTGATGGTGACTTTCGCACCTTCCATTACCGCACTTAAACGACCATCTTGGTGGTAAAGCGAGATATCAGCCTGCAGTGAACGAGCCGTGCTTTTTATCACGCTCAGTTCTAGCCAACCTTGGTCACCATTGTGCATCGGTGCGTAACAAAAAAATTCACCAATTGCAGACGGTAGACTTGCCGCGCCGTACTTCAATCGAGCCCATACCAGCATTGCTTGCAACAGATAATCTTCAGCAAATGGTTGGCTATCGCCAAAGCCTTGCTTAGGAATAAATGATCCGCAGTCGCTGTTTTCAATCTGAGGCAACTGGCATTGAGCCAATAAGCCTAAGTCGTCAAAGCGTTCAACTGAGGTAATACCTTGTAATCTTGGTCCATGAAACAGAGTGCCGTCACTGTATAGAGCTTGTGCCGTTGTTACTGGTGTTGAAGAGTTAGCTTCAAAGCGTTTTGTCGACGCTTGTTGAACATCTTCAGACACTTGCACAGAGGCAACTTGCAACTGAGCTTGATACTGTGGTCGCCCTTGGCAGCTGATTACTGCTTTTAGCTGATCTTTTGATTTAGCGTCTGAAGACAAGACAAGCGTTAGCTCTTGCACTTCATCAGTATCAAAAATCACACCCTTAAGCAGTTTATAGTTGTGAACGCTAACGTTCACCCCTAACAGTTGCTCTGCTATTTCACGCATCCATTGGATAGCACACACTGTCGGTAACACTGGGTTACCGGCAATGCAGTGATCTTGAATGAAAGGTAATGCCTTCGGATCAAGATGACGTGTCACAGTGATGCTTGTATTCAGCGGACTCTTTGCAAGATGCACAGACTCCGCATTAAGCTTTTTTACAGCAGCTTCCTTGTTGTCAGAACCTTGCATGCTCGTGCCAACCAGCAGTTGAATGCCAGTTTCGTTTAGTAGTTGAGAACTAAATAGCTCTGCACCCGCCTGAAGAGGAATCACGTACACACCGCGCTCTGTGAACATACGTTTCAGTGCTGCGTTGACCATGCCACCGTCCCACGGTCCCCAGTTGAAGCTCATCACTTTCGCTTGAGGGTTACGTGCAGATAGTTGTAGAGCTGCTTTGTTTAGAATCTCGTTAGACATCGAGTAATCACTTTGGCCAGTGTTTCCGTAGAAACCCGCCGCCGAAGAGAACATCGCAATCAGTTTTAACTTACTGCTATCAAGACCACCAAGAACCGCTTCTAGTCCGCCCACTTTCGTGCCGTAAACCATGTTTAGCTCATCAAGCGTTTTGTCTTGAATGTGTTTGTCAGCCAGTACACCTGCACCGTGGATAAGACCTGTAATGTCGTCGAAGTTTACCAGTGTTTTCGCTACTGACTCATGGTTCGACACATCTAAGCTTAGGTATTCAGCGCTCGCGCCAATCTCGTTGAAAGCGGCAAGTGCTGCGTTGATTTCAAGGCTGCTCAATACCGGTTTTAGCAAGGTATCAACTTTCTTCGGCGTTGGTTTGTCACCTGTTGCTTGTAGGTGAGCGATAGCCGCTGGTTTTAGCTCTTTCTCTTGCTTGCCTTGTGCCCACTGAGGTAGCTCAGCTGAAGTAATATGCTTACTACGACCTGCAAGAATGAAGTGAGACTTACATTGCTTAGCAAGCGTCAGTGCACATTCAAACGTCACGCCTTTAGCGCCACCCGTCACCAGAACTTTGTCGCTCTTGGTGAGTTGAGCGCCTGTGTTTTTAGTTTGTGCAGCACCTGGTGTTGTCGCAATCAATGTTGCACGACCAGATTCACCGTTTTCCGCATGGCTAAGGCCGATTTCAACCGTGTTGGTATCGATATCGAACAGTTCGCCTGTGATAGCTTCAGCTAGGTGACGAGCATCAATAGAAGCGTCAGCATCCAATGCACGGCAGAATACGTTTGACCATTCATGGCTCAGTGTCTTAGTTAGACCAGATAGAGCCGCTTGGTTAAGTTCTGCATTCGCTAATCGCTTAGTATCTAGGTAACCAAAGCCACCATCGATACGGCTTAGTGTGAAGAACACGCTACGACCAGAAACCGCATTCAGTTGGCCATTTAGGTGCTTGGCGAATAAGAACGCTGTCGTCAGTGAAGCTCTTGAGTCTGCATTCAAGTTAACCGCTTGCTCGTTGCTTTGTTTAGCATCAACGATAGCTTGTAGGTGAATGAAGCCCGCAATCACTTTGTTCGACGTTTTAAGGTCTGCTTTGATGTCTTTAATAACCGCAGTTACACCAGCATCATCGACGCTGTTGAGTGTGTAGCTTGCGATTTCACTGTTTAAAGGTGACGCGGCAGAAAGAGCACTACGCACTACAGCAACTTGAATGCCGTTAGCGGTCAACTTTTCTGCTAGAACACCAGCGTTGTGACCATCATCTGTGATCACGACACAAGCGTCTTTTGAGAAACAATCGACGAGTTTATCTGCCGCTGGTAGCTTTTTTAGCGCTACCTCATTGTGTGGAGGAAGTTCCGCTGTCGCTGTTTCTGCGATAGGCGTTACTGATTCAGCTTTAGCAGTCGCTACAGGTGCAGCTACGGATAGCTTGCTTTGCATGTAGGTAACGATTTCACCAAGCGTACGACACTCAGCTAAGTCTTCAGGGTTTAGCTCTGGCAGCGTTGGTAGCTGGTCTTGAACTGTACCTAGGATCTCAACGCGTTTGATAGAGTCGATACCAAGGTCTGCTTCCATGTCCATCGCTAGGTCGAGCATTTCTGCGGGGTAGCCAGTTTTATCGGCAACCACTTCCATCATTGTTGATTGAACATGAGCAGGATTTAGGTCGTTACTTGCGCTTTCTACAGCGGCTGTAGCTGTTTCTGGAGCGACTGTCGCAGCTTCTGAGCTAGGAGCTAATTTGCTGTTCATGTAGTCAACGATTTCGCCAAGAGTACGACACTCAGCTAGATCTTCAGGGTTCAGCTCTGGCAATGTTGGTAGCTGGTCTTGAACTGTTCCAAGGATCTCAACACGTTTGATTGAGTCGATACCAAGGTCTGCTTCCATGTCCATTGCTAGGTCGAGCATTTCTGTTGGGTAGCCAGTTTTATCAGCCACTACGCTCAGCATTGTGCTTTGAACTTGTTCTGCGTTTAAACCGTTTGATACTGCTTGCGCTGGTGCAGATACTTGAGCTGCTGCTGGAGCAGAAGCCGGAAGCTTGCTGTTCATGTAGGCTACGATTTCGCCTAGAGTGCGACATTCAGCCAAGTCTTCAGGGTTTAGCTCTGGAAGAGTCGGTAGTTCGTCTTGAACCGTACCTAGAATTTCAACACGCTTGATTGAGTCGATACCAAGGTCAGCTTCCATGTCCATTGCTAGGTCTAGCATTTCAGTCGGGTAGCCCGTCTTCTCTGCTACCACTTCTAACATGGTTTTCTGAACGACAGCTGCATCTAAACCGCTAGCTGCTTGAACTGAAGTTGCTGCAGTTTGAGCGACTACAGGAGCAGAAGCCGGAAGCTTGCTGTTCATGTAAGCAACGATTTCGCCAAGAGTTCGACACTCAGCTAAGTCTTCAGGGTTTAGCTCTGGAAGAGTAGGCAGTTCATCTTGAACCGTACCAAGAATCTCAACACGCTTGATTGAATCGATACCAAGGTCTGCTTCCATATCCATTTCTAGATCAAGCATTTCCGTTGGGTAGCCTGTCTTCTCAGCAACCACTTCTAGCATGGTTTGTTGAACGACTTTCGCATCAAGACCGTTAGCGGCTTGAACAGGAGCAGTTGCGCTTGGCTGTGCTGCAACAGGCGCTGATACTGGCATCTTGCTGTTCATGTAAGTAACGATTTCACCAAGAGTACGACACTCAGCTAAATCTTCAGGGTTCAGCTCAGGTAGGTTTGGCATTTCGTCTTGAACGGTACCAAGAATCTCTACGCGTTTGATTGAGTCGATACCAAGGTCTGCTTCCATGTCCATTTCTAGATCAAGCATTTCCGTTGGGTAACCCGTTTTCTCGGCAACGACTTCCAGCATCACTTTTTCAGCGTCGGCTGTTTGTACTGCTACTGGTGCAGCCACAGGAGCTGGTTGCGCTTTAACTGGCACAGGCTGAGCTGCAACAGGTGCTGCTGCTTGAGCCGCTACTTGTGGTGCAGGAGCTGCTTTCTGTACTGGTGTAACTTGAACAGACTGAGCTTGAACTGGCGCGGCTTGTACAGCAGTCGCTTGTACTTGAGCTACAGGCTGTTGAACGATAGTTGTTGGAGTCGCTTGAATCGCTGGCTGAGCATTTACAGAAGCAACGAAGGTTGGTTGTGCCGTTTGTACTGAACCTTGCGTCAGCATATTAAGTGCTGAGTTGTTGCTGTGTGCTTGCATCTCTAGGTAATGAGCGTGAGCTTTTAGCGTTTCAGCTTGGTGCTGGTGGAACATTTCCATAGAACGCTGTAGGTTCTCAGGAATTGCTACGCCTGCTGTTGCCATTTTCGCTTGCTCAGACATTAGGGTGTTGAACGTGTCACCGTATTGCTGAGGAATCGCCAAGAATTGCTGATGTACTTCTGCTGCTTGTTGTTGAGCATTGAAGAACGATTGCAGTGAAGATTCATCAACTGTTACTTGAGCTGCTGGCTGAATAGTCGCTGGTGCAGGTTGCGCCATTTGAGGCTGCTGAGCTGCTGTTGCTACTTGCACACTTGGTGCTGTTGCAACTGACGGTTGTACATTTGAAGCTTGAGGAGCAGCAACAGGTACTTCAACGATTTCTCTTTTAATCACTTCTTTTTCCACGATTTTCTCGACTTCAACTTTCACTTCAACAATCTCAGTCTTTTCGGTGACGTTGCCCGAAGCTAATGATTGATCCATTTTCTTACGAGTAGCTGGGCTGATGTAGTTGGTTGCATTCAGCTTTATGTTCATTGGTGATGCCTTTGCAGGTTCAGCAATGTCAGCTTGGTAAGGGTCAATGTTGTCTAATGAAACACCTGCCACACACAGTTGAACCGCAGCTAAACGAAGCTGTTGGTCACTGTCGCCTTTAGGGCTTGGGTTGATGCTGATTGCGTAAAGTTCTTCGTTCTTATCAGCCAGTGTTTTTTCAACCAGCTTTTGAAGAATGTTTTTAGGACCGAACTCAACGAATACGCGCGCGCCGGCTTCATACATCGCTTCAATTTGTTCGCTGAAACGAACCGATTGCAGCATGTGCTGTTTGAATGCTTTCTTAATCGCTTTAGCGTCTTTGCTGTGCAGTTTGCCCGTTGCGTTTGAGTAAAGCGGCAGCGTTGGAGCGCTAAATGAAGCTTTATCAATTGCAGCTGCAAATGGCTTTTGAGCATGAGCAACAAGCGGGGTGTGGAAAGCACCAGATACTGGCAGAGCAATTGCTTTGAAGCCTTGCTCAGTTAGCGCTTGGGCTGCCTGCTGAACGGTTGCTGTTGGACCAGCAATAACCAATTGAGTCGGAGCGTTGTAGTTGGCAATGCTCACGCCTTCGAATTGGCTGATGCAGCTTTCAACGGCTGGAAGTTTGTCTGCGTCTAGAATGACCGCAAACATAGTACCGCTGTCGCCTTGTTCAGGTGTCGCCGCCATCGCATCGCCACGAGCGAAAGCTAGTTGGTAGTAATCGTCTTGCGAGATAACACCCGAAGCACATAGTGCGCTTAGTTCACCAAAGCTGTGGCCTGCAACCATGTCTGCTTTGAAGCCAGCTTGAGTCATGATGTCGAACTGACCCATAGACACAGTACCAATTGCACTTTGCGCATTGGCCGTGTTGGTTAACACCGCTTCTTGAGCTTTGGTTGCTTCTGGTGTGAAGGTTGGAATGGGGAATAGAATTTGGGACAGAGCCGTCTTCTTGTGCTGACCAAATACTTGGTCCGCTTGAGCAAGCTGTTGGCGCATCTCTGGGTAATGACAAGCAAGCTCGCGACCCATGTTGAGATATTGCGAACCTTGACCTGCAAATAGCGCTGCTACTTTACTAGTGCCGTTTTCAGCAATCAGTGCTGACTCACGGTAGCTAGTACCGTTTGGCATCTGCCAATGTGCTTTGGTTTGGCTCTCAAGCATAGGAATCGCTTGAGTCAGTTGCGCTTGAAGGTCTGCTTGGTCAGTTACAACTAAACCAAGACGAGCATGCTTAGCGTCAACTTCGCGTAGAGCGTGTTGCTCAGCAAGCGCTTCCAGTTTGAACGCTGCATCTGCAGTTTGAGTTGAAACCTGTTTAAGTTCATTGATCAGTGCTTGACGAGATTCTGCGCTGAATAACAGAGTTTGCGGCACTTGGCGTTGACGGTATTTGTCACCGCGAGTGTGCTCTGGTGTGTACTCTTCCAATACCACGTGGAAGTTAGTGCCACCAAAACCGAATGAGCTGATACCTGCACGGCGTGGTGTGCCGTCGACACGTTTCATCCAAGGGCGCGTTTGTGTGTTTAGGTAGAACGGCGAGTTTTCGATATCCAGTTTAGGATTCGGAGCCGATACGTTAATCGTTGGCGGCAGTACTTTGTGGTGCAGTGCTAAGGCAGCTTTGATTAAACCTGCAGTACCCGCGGTTGATTTAGTGTGACCAATTTGAGATTTCACAGAGCCTAACGCAATGTGTTGCTTCTCTTCATTGTTCTCACTGAATACCGAGTTTAAGCCACCAAATTCAGCAACATCGCCTGCTGCAGTACCTGTGCCGTGCGCTTCTAGTAGGCCAAGCGTGTGCGGTGCGAAACCTGCATCATCATAAGCACGTTTGAGTGCTTTTGCTTGTCCTTCAGGGCGAGGCGCGTAAATACTCTTGAACTTACCATCCGAAGAAGAACCGACACCTTTAATCACTGAGTAGATTCTGTCGCCGTCACGTTCAGCATCTTCAAGGCGCTTAAGAGCAACCATGCCGATGCCTTCACCAATCATCATGCCTTTTGAATCGATGTCGAAAGGTTGAATGGTTTCGTTTGTAGTGAATGCTGGGGTTTTAGAGAAGCTCATGTACATGGTTGGTGAGTTATCAGTACACACACCACCAGTGATCATCATTTCACTGCGGCCTTCAACCAGCTCGCTCAGTGCCATGCGCATTGCGGCTAGAGAACCTGCACACGCAGCATCTACTACACAGTTGATGCCACCAAGGTCAAAGCGGTTAGCAATACGACCTGAAATTACGTTACCTAATGAACCAGGGAATGAGTTCTCTTCCCAGTGGATGTATTGGTCTTGGAATTTTTTGATCAGCATTTCGCTGTCTTCGTCGTTGATGCCACTGCTCTTGAAGACTTTTTTCAAAACAGGGTATTGAAGACGAGCATTCAAGCTTTGAGCGATCTTCTGACCACCGCCTACACCGAGTGTAATACCGATCTTATCGCGATCGTAACCTTCAGGAAGTTTCGCATCTTCAAGTACTTCTTTTGCCACGATCAGAGAAAGCAGCTGTGACGTATCAGTCAGTTCTAGGATATTTGGCGGAAGGCCGAATTCCATAGGGTTGAAGTCAACTTCTGGGATGAAGCCACCGCGCTTACAGTAAGATTTGTCTGGCGTAGTACGATCTGAATCGTAGTAATCTTCTGGGCGCCAGTGTGTATCAGGCACTTCGGTAATTGCATCGATCTTTTCGCTGATCAAATCCCAGAATTTGTTTAGGTAGCGAGAGTTCGCAAACATGCTTGCCATACCAACGATAGCAATAGGCATGTCTTTAAGACGTTTATTAAGTCGAGTGTCGTCGACTGATTCCGGTGTATTTTTTTCGGGTTGGCTCATTATGAGTCTCCACTTGAAATCACTGAGGGCGATGTCGTGTTTTGAGGCTGCGCTTTTAATTGAATCGAAAATAAATCTGAAACAGATTTGGGCAAACGCAGCTGAAGAGTAAGGCTGCCGAAAGTTGGCCACCTGACTGAAATAGGGGGTGCGAAGTTCATTGACTTGCAGACGTTGAGAACGTGTTTCATGCGTGAAGGGGGTATTCGAATGTGAGGTTAATGTCCATTTAAATCCTGTCCAAAGTACTGCTTTATGCAAAGCAGGTATCCGCAATAAAAACGTGTGAATTTGTTTAATGGTTGAGCAGGCTACCCGAGGTGAGTGGCCGATACAATGCTCCCAGAGGCCACTATGATCTGTTCAGACCAGATGATTTTACTGAACTTTTGTTTTTTGTATTTTTAATGCAATTAACTTATTGATAATTAATGGATATGAGTAGTTTTTTAGTGTTTATACTCTATTTTTTGACTTGGTGAGATCTATGTCAGATTTTTGTAAGTAACATTTAATAGATGACTGTTCCGTAAGGCTAAGTGTGATCTGTGTTTTAATTTGTTATTATTTGAAAAATTAGTTTTAAGTCCGCATATGAAGGGTGTTTCCTGCCCAAATTCTCTATGTTTCTCTCAAAACATAGGTGAGTTAAATTTGTTCGTTTTGATGTTTTATTGATGGCTTTATGAATAGTGATTTTTAAGAAGTGAGTACTCAAAAGATGGAAACACCAGTCGTTGATTTGTGGCTTTGTTCTCTAAGCAATTTGGATGAAGGTACTGATCATGTGTCGTGCCTTAAACAGAAACTGACCGACGATGAAGTCGCTAAGGTTGAGCGTTATCGAATGCCTTCATCTCAGATCCAAGCGTTCTATGTTCGTAACTACTTACGAGAGGTTCTGTCGATCTACTCTGATTTGACGGCTGAAGAGTGGCGATTTGAGTATGGTGAAAAAGGCAAACCAAGCTTGATTGCAGAGCAGCAACACAAAACCGGACTGAATTTCAATATTAGCCACAGTCAAGATCATTTACTGATTGCTGTCTGCCGAACGAAAGGGCAACCACTACAGCTTGGGGTGGATATAGAACATGCAAGAAGCTCGACCAACATCGCGGCGATCATGAAGCATTACTTTTCGGAATTTGAGATTAACGATTTACTCGAGCTGGATGAGGTATCTCAAAGAGAACGTTTTTTTGATTTGTGGGCACTGAAAGAGTCGTACATCAAAGCGACAGGTAAGGGGTTGGCCACATCATTGAAAAGTTTTTCGTTCGATTTTTCCAATCTAACTCAACAAACGCTGCCAGTTCATTCGTCGGGTTTACGACCAGAGTTACATGGAGGAATCATTGTCCATAACGGTGTAGGGTTGGATGCTGCTGAAAATGACAATACTTCAACAGATTGGCAATGCAGTTTAGGAAGGCTGGATAACCAGTTTCGATTTGCCGTGACGCTTGGTGGTGCAACGCTTCCTATGCAATTAGAGATTAAGTGCTTCCCCAAATCGAAGCTACTTGGCTGAGTTTACGTTCGTTACACTAGAACCTTTAGCTTCTAATCTTGAACACGGCTCGCTCTCAGCCATTCGTAATATTGGCTAACTCGTTTCGCCAAGCATCGCTTTTAATACTTCTGCGGGTACAGGCTGAAGTTGTTTGTCTTTATCTAGGCAAACCATCTCGATATCACCAATCACGGCAGGTTTGGTTGCATCTTTACGCCATACCTCTTGTCGCCATAAGGTTTTGTATTTGCCATCGAGCTCAAAAGAGGTTCGGATATCGCAGATCTCTGCGAACTCAACGCCGTCTTGAAAGGTCATATTGGCTTTATACACCGCAAACCCCAGTCCATGTTCATTCCACAACTCTGCCAGTTTATCGCTGCCCAACACATGCTCGCGCGCACGCTCAAAGTATTTAAGAAAGTTAGGGTGATAAACCACACCTGAGTGATCGGTATCTTCGTAGTAAATCTGTACTGGGTGATGGTAGATCTGACTCATGGGTAGCAACTCTTGGTAAGTAGTGGATCAGTAAATCTGACTAAGTTGTGCAGCACTCTACAGGATAGGTTGAAATTACTTCAAGGCATCATCGTGAAAGGGGCTTTTGGTCAGACCTCATTTATCACTGATGCTTTGGTCAACTCCCACCCATTTACAAATATTCTATGTGTCATTTTCCACCCATTAATTTTTGTAGCGAGTTAGCGACAACTGCAGGCAGATCTGATGAAGCCTTGCGGTTAAAGGCTTGTTAATGAATTGTGTCAATATGGCGCGCTAATTGCCTTAGTGAAAGCACGCAGTTCCCATTGAAGGGCTGCTTTGTTTACTAAGGAGAATAATAATGTTTAAGCCTCTTACCCTGCTGTCTGTATCTGCTCTGGCGCTCACAAGTTTTAATGCTGCTGCAAACTGTGACCCTGGTGAAATCGTGATTAAATTCAGTCATGTAACCAATACCGATAAGCACCCGAAAGGCATCGCCGCTTCTTTACTGGAAGAGCGAGTAAACACAGAAATGAATGGAAAAGCTTGTATGCAAGTTTTCCCTAACTCAACACTTTACGATGATAATAAGGTACTGGAAGCCCTGTTAAATGGTGATGTTCAAATGGCGGCGCCATCGCTGTCAAAATTTGAGAAGTTCACTAAGAAATACCGCATTTTTGACCTTCCTTTCCTATTTGAAGACGTAGAAGCCGTTGACCGTTTCCAAAACTCAGAATCTGGTGAAAAGCTGAAGAACGCGATGAAGCGTCGTGGCCTGCAAGGTCTTGCGTTTTGGCACAATGGCATGAAACAGATGTCGGCGAACAAACCTCTTATCAGCCCTGAAGATGCAAAAGGTTTGAAATTCCGTGTTCAAGCATCGGATGTATTGGTGGCTCAGTTTGAACAACTAGGCGCTAACCCACAGAAGATGTCTTTCAAAGAAGTGTACGGTGGCTTGCAAACTAAAGTTATCGATGGTCAAGAGAACACATGGTCAAACATCTACGGTAAGAAGTTCTTTGAAGTACAAGACGGCGTGACCGAAACTAATCACGGTATCTTGGATTACCTAGTTGTAACGTCAAACGACTTCTGGAAAGACCTACCTGAAGATGTACGCACACAGCTTGGCACTATCGTTCAAGAAGTGTCTGAGACGCGTAACGCAGAATCTTCAAAAGTTAACCTAGCGAACAAAAACAACATCATCGAAGCGGGTGGTGAGGTTCGTACACTTACGCCTGAACAGCGTGAAGCATGGGTAGCTGCACTTCAACCAGTATGGAAGAAGTTTGAAAAAGACATCGGTTCAGACCTTATCGATGCAGCGTTAGCTTCAAACCAATAACACCGCTAAGGGAGTGGCGAGTATTCGTCACTCCTTATTAAAACAATTATAAGCGGAGTCAATTATGGAAAAGCCTCAAATGGAACAACCAAATTCTAGCGAATCAGCACTGGAAACCTCTCTTTTTTCCAAAGTCGGAAGAGTTACGGATGTGATTGAAGAGTCACTAATCGCATTTTTCCTTGGCGCAATGACGCTACTTACTTTTGCCAACGTGGTATTTCGATACGCATTCAATGACAACATCTTATGGGCACTGGAACTGACCGTGTTCATGTTTGCTTGGATGGTGTTAGTGGGCGCATCTTATGGCGTTAAAAAACACTTCCACATTGGTGTTGATGTGATCATCAACCTTGCCCCAGAAAAGCTACGCAAAGTGTATGCGCTCATCGCCGTGACAAGCTGCCTAGCATTTTCAATCTTACTTCTTATCGGTTCTTGGAATTATTGGTACCCATTCGCGACCGATCGCGCATGGTACGAGACCGACGATATTCCAATGCCAGAGATGCTTCAGTTTCTTGCTGACTGGCTGAATGAAGGCGAGCGATACGAGAAACTGCCACGTTTTATTCCTTATATGGCGCTGCCGATTGGTATGGCAATGCTAACGTTCCGTTTTGCTCAAGTTGCTTACCAAGTCGTCACAGGCAAGCTTGACCGCATGATTGCAGGACACGAAGCCGAAGAAGAGCTGGATGCGTTGAAAGCAGACGTGCTAGCGGGCCCTGACGAAGATGCAACAGCGGTATTGAATTCGACTCCGCAGAACAAAGCGAATGAGTCGAGTACAAAATCTAACGGTAAGGAAGACTAATCATGGCAATGTTATTTCTATTTTTAATGGTAATTGCTTTCATGTTGGTCGGTGTACCAATTGCAATTTCCCTCGGTTTATCGAGCGTAATATTCTTATTGATGCACTCAGATGCGTCATTAGCTTCAGTCGCACAAACGCTGTTTAATGCATTTGCAGGCCACTACACACTCTTAGCGATTCCTTTCTTTATCTTGGCCTCTAGCTTTATGTCTACTGGTGGCGTGGCGAAACGTATTATCCGTTTTGCTATCGCGATGGTGGGTTGGTTCCGCGGCGGCTTGGCGATGGCGTCGGTTGTGGCATGTATGATGTTCGCAGCCCTTTCTGGTTCATCTCCTGCAACGGTAGTGGCGATCGGTAGTATCGTTATCGCAGGTATGATCAAAAACGGTTACTCAAAAGAGTTCGCGGCAGGGGTTATCTGTAACGCGGGTACTTTGGGTATCTTGATTCCGCCGTCCATCGTGATGGTGGTTTACGCGGCTGCGACCGATGTATCGGTAGGTCGTATGTTCTTAGGTGGCGTTATTCCTGGTTTGCTGGCGGGTGTGATGTTGATGATTGCTATCTACATCGCAGCACGTATTAAGAAGATTCCGGCACAGCCATTTGTGGGCTGGGGCGAGATGTTCGCAGCTGCGAAAGATGCGAGCTGGGGCTTGCTGCTGATTGTCATCATTCTAGGTGGTATCTACGGCGGCATATTTACTCCGACAGAAGCGGCGGCAGTGGCTGCGGTGTATGCCTTCTTCATTGCCAACTTTATCTATAAAGATATGGGGCCTTTCGCTGACAAGAACAATACAAAGCCTGCTTTGGTTAAGGTGTTCCAAACGTTTTTCCATAAAGACACCAAAGACACACTTTACGATGCAGGCAAGCTGACGATCATGCTGCTGTTTATCATTGCCAATGCTCTGATTCTTAAGCATGTACTGACCGAAGAACGCATTCCTCAAATGATCACTGAGTCTATGCTATCTGCGGGCTTGGGTCCGATCACCTTTTTGATTGTAGTAAACGTTTTACTCTTGATTGGTGGGCAGTTCATGGAGCCATCAGGCTTGCTGATCATCGTTGCTCCTTTGGTATTCCCAATTGCAATTGCGCTCGGTATCGACCCAATTCACCTAGGTATCATGATGGTGGTGAACATGGAGATAGGGATGATAACGCCGCCTGTCGGGCTCAATTTGTTTGTGACCGCAGGTGTCGCGAAGATGTCGATGATGAACGTGGTAAAAGCCGCATTGCCGTGGGTTGGGGTGATGTTCTTATTCCTGATTATCGTCACTTACGTACCTTGGGTATCAACATGGTTACCAACCACCTTGATGGGACCAGAGATCATAACCAAGTAGCTATTTGAGTCATTCACTGACATGGAATTTAATCCATAAAAAATGAGGAGGTCGCTAGACCTCCTCATCTATATTTCTGCCACGATTTGAATGAGGCTTTATCTGCTCATACAAAGCGCGTTTTGCCTCTAATTCTGGCGTGTGTAGATCGACATGATTGTCAGCATAAAAAATACCATCTATCTCGAAAGTATCGGTAATCGATGGCACTTTTGTTTTCTCACCCATAACCACTTCCTTATTATATTTATTGCATAACATCCTGTTGTCGAAATAAGTATAGGTGATCTTGCTCCCAAATCTAATTTAGTTTGGTTCTACCTTATAAGATTCTTTCGTTAGCTGGTGCTTTTGCATCTTATCGTAGAGGGTTTTCCTCGGTAATTGCAGCCTCTCCATGGTCTCTTTTATACTGCCATTGCATTCAATAAGTGCCTGCTTCAACGTGTTTTTTTCAAAGTCAGATACCAATTCTGCCAAAGACAGTTCTTGAGTAGTTTCAGTGGCGCTGTCTGATAAGTGAGAAAGCTTACCTAAAAGTACAAAACGCTCTGCAGTATTACGTAATTCTCGAACATTTCCCGGCCAATCATGAGCCAAAAGTGCGTGCAGCTCCTTTTGTGGAAGGGCAGGGGCAGTCTTGCCATAACGCGCCGCAGCGACCAGTAAGAAGTGGTGGAAGAGTGCTGGGATATCTTCTTGTCGGCTTCTTAACGGCGGTAAATCTAAGGTCACAACATTGAGTCGATAATAGAGGTCTTGGCGGAAAGTGCCTTCTTCAGCGGCTTTCTTTAGGTCGACTTTAGTTGCCGCAATCACTCGAATGTCTAGAGGGACTAAACCATTAGACCCAACTCTTTCGATGACGCGTTCTTGCAAGACGCGCAACAGGCGAATTTGTGCCTGCATTGGCATGGACTCAATTTCATCTAAGAATAGAGTTCCGCCCTGAGCAAATTCAAATTTACCGACACGTTTGCTTTCTGCGCCAGTGAATGCCCCTTTCTCATGGCCATACAGTTCACTCTCAATCAGATTTTCAGGTACTGCGCCGCAGTTGACTGCGACGAAGTTTTGTTCTCGCCTGCTGCTTTGTTCATGCAGAGAGCGTGCAACTAATTCTTTGCCAGTGCCTGTTTCGCCAAATAGCAATATGTCGGCATTGGTATCGGCAACGTGAGTGATGATAGACCGCAGCTCCCTCATTGATTGCGTGTCACCAATGATCCTTGGACCAAGTGCTTGGCTGGCTTTAAGTGAACGTTTTAACTCAAGGTTCTCGAGGGTGAGCTGACGTTTTTCTATCGCTCGCTTAGTGGTTTCGACTAGGCGTTCATTAGCGAAAGGTTTTTCAATGAAGTCATAGGCGCCGTATTGGATGGCTTGAACGGCCATTGAAATATCGCCGTGACCAGTAATCATGATCACAGGGATCTCTTTGTCTTTGTGCATTACGGTGTTGAGCAGATCATGCCCGGATAGACCCGGTAAACAGATATCAGTGATGATCACGTGAGGTAAGCCGTTTTCTTGAATCGCGAGCAGAGCAGACTCCGCGTCGGGAAAGAATTCGGCATCAATGTTGGCGAGCTCGAAGCTCTGTTCTATCGCCATTCTTAGGTCGGATTCATCATCAATGAAATAGACGTGACACATAGTGATTCCTTTACTTCTTTGTATTCTGGTTATTGCTGAGTTTTTGCTTGCTGTTCTTGTTCAACAAGGGGCAGCTCTATGCTGAATCGAGCACCGCCTTGAGGGCTACTACCGGTAACGAGCTTGCCATTTATTCCGCTGATTATTTGTTGAGAAATCGATAGCCCAAGTCCAAGTCCGTTTTTCTTGGTGGTATGGAAGGGTTCAAAAAAGTGTCCGTTCGAAGGGGAGGTGAAGCCGGGACCATTATCATCGACATGAATTAGCAAGGTATTGGCTTGTTGATGGTCGGACTCTCTAATCTCTAACAGAATAGCTAATTGTTTGTCATCTTGTTGTTCCACCGCCTGAATCGCGTTGGTCAGCAGGTTAATGATCACCTGTTCCAGTTGAATGGCGTTGGCGAGCACGCAAGCATCAAAGGTCTCAGGGAGTTCGTTGACCTTAACTCGCTCGCTCTTGAGTTGTGGCTTCATCAGCTCTTTCGATGAATGTAAAACTGGGAGTATTTGTAAGGTGTGTAGCTCTTCCGAAGTAGATTTTTTGGCGAACGAGCGAAGCTGGTGGCTGATTTTCGCCATACGATCAGTGAGTGCCGAGATTCGCGATAGATTGTCATCGACACGATCGGTTTTTTCTTTGGCAAGAAACAATCGGCCGTTGTCGGCATAACTGCGAATCGCGGCAAGCGGGTTATTCAGTTCGTGACTGATGCTCGCTGACATCTGCCCTAGCACTGCTAGTTTGGCGGCTTGGATGAGCTCGTCTTGGGTTTGCCTCAGAACATGCTCGGTTTCGATACGGTGTTTGATCTCAACATGTAACTCCGATGTACGTTCAAGCACTTGAAATTCGAGTTTTTGCTTGGCTTCGGATTGCAGCCTGTCTATCTGTGCTCGTCTTTGTTGTCTATGGTGGTTGAGCTGCATTGTTAGATAAATAATCGCAAAGATTAGGCTCAAAACCACAAGGTAAGCAACCAAGTCCCACCAAACTAAGTGGGTTGGAGAAAATACCCGTATGGTGAGTCTTGGTTCGGCTAGGAAACGCAAAGAACTAAAGAACTGCTCTTGGACGAGTTTGTGTGGCGACTCAATACGACTGGTGGCACTGTCTAAATCGCCGGAGAAGTGCAGGCTTTCTATTTTTGTATCGAGATACTGCCTGCTTTCTTGAATTCGAGTGTGTTGTACTTCGCTTAGCGGCTGAAGGCTTTTGAACAGCCACTCAGGGTTACTCGACATAAATACAATTTGATCTTTATCGTCAGCAACAAAAAAACTCTGTTTGCCTTTCCAACTTGCTTCAATCAGCGATAAATCCATCTTTACGACAATGACGCCAATAATCTCGGCGGCATAGGAGACGGGGTAAGAATAATAATAGCCTCGCTTTCCAGAGGTTGAACCTAGCGCAAAATATTGATTTTCATTGCCAATAATCGCTTCTTGAAAGTAGGGGCGGAAAGCAAAGTTACGACGAATAAAAGAACGCGGTTGATTCCAGTTACTGGCTGCAATGGTGGTGCCGATACTGTCTAGTAGGTAGGTGTCGGATGCTTGAATCACCGAGTTTACGTGCTCTAGATAACGATTAGTGAGTTCGATTTGCGCAGAGTTACTTGGAGAGTGCAGGGCATCGACCAGCTCTTTGTCTTTTGAAAGCAGCTCGGGAATGTGCGCGAACTTATCCAATTGGCTTGAAATATGAACAGAAAAGCGGTCCAGCTTAGATTGATGATCATTTAACAAACTTTCATGGCTCGTGCTCCACACCCAATGACCGCCAAACACCATCAGTAAACTGTATGTAACCATTAACAGTATTGGGATTTTAAAAGCTTGAAACATGAAGGCTCTCCGCTGATTTCTTTGGTAAACAATCAAGCCTGTCTTCTCTCGTTTATGGTAGCAAATAGCGGTAGTTTTTGCTGAAAGCAGAGAGTGAACAGATGGATGTAGGTTAAGGGTTTGTAACGGGGATTGTTGAAAAAGTTATCGACTCTGAGGGGTAAAACAAGAGCAAGATCTCTTTTTAAGGTTTTTAGCAAAAAAAGCCCTCGATTCCCTTGAAAAAGTCGCTATTGTCCCCATTTCTGTTGTGCTAAGTGATGATTTGATCGTTTTTGTATCACTTAGTTGGACGAATTTAGAGCATTCATCATCATGCAGAGGTGAACGGCTCGACAGAGATTAAACAGATCGCTAGAATGTCGCGTCTAAAATTTCTGTCCTGAGGCTAATCGGAGATACCTTTCTTGTTTCTGAAAACAAGCTTTATTGCGTTTTAATCGACGTGTGAAGAACGAAGATATCGCTGATTAGTCTGGTGTTTGGTTGAATAATCAATTCAGACATCAATGCTCGATTTTAAATTAGGTGTTCGGATAGAGCACTACACAAGGATGCAGCCAACAACGTCTGCTTTTGAATTAAAGCTAAGTTACGGCTCATATGCTCAGATTACTGAGCCAGTTTTGAGGTTTATATAATGCAAGTTACTGTTGAAACGCTAGAAGGCCTAGAGCGCCGTCTTAATATTACTGTTCCTGCTGCTAACATCGAAGATGCAGTTACAGCTGAACTACGCAACATCGCGAAAAACCGTCGTTTCGATGGTTTCCGTAAAGGCAAAGTGCCAATGAAGATGGTTGCTAAAATGTACGGCAAAGCAGTACGTCAAGACGTGATGGGCGAAGTAATGCAACGTCACTTCATCGAAGCGATCGTTAAAGAGAAAATCAACCCAGCTGGCGCACCTACTTTCGCACCAGTTGAAAACAACGAAGGCGCTGACCTAGTATTCAACGCAACTTTTGAAGTTTACCCAGAAGTTGAGCTGAAAGGTCTAGAAAACATCACTGTTGAGAAACCAGCAGTAGAAGTTAAAGAAGCTGACGTTGAAGAGATGATCGAAACTCTACGTAAGCAACAAGCAACTTGGACTGAAGTTGAAGCTGCTGCTGACGCTGGTTCTCGTGCAACTATCGACTTCGTTGGTTCTATCGACGGTGAAGAGTTTGAAGGCGGCAAAGCTGAGAACTTCCCACTAGAGATGGGCGCTGGTCGAATGATCCCTGGCTTCGAAGACGGTATCGTTGGTAAAACAGCAGGTATGGAATTCGAAATCGACGTAAACTTCCCAGAAGATTACCACGCTGAAAACCTAAAAGGTAAAGCAGCTAAGTTTGCAATCAAAGTAAACAAAGTTGAAGCTCGTGAACTTCCAGAACTAAACGAAGAATTCGTTGCTAAGTTCGGCGCAACTGACGGCGTTGAAGGTCTTAAAGCTGAAGTTCGTAAGAACATGGAGCGTGAGCTTAAGCAAGCTGTTAAGAACCGCATCAAAGAGCAAGCTATCGACGGTCTAGTTAACGAAAACAACATCGACGTACCTTCTGCTCTAATCGATCAAGAGATCGGTGTTCTACGTCAACAAGCTGCTCAACGTTTCGGTGGCAACACTGAAGCTGCTGACCAACTTCCACGTGAGCTGTTCGAAGAGCAAGCTAAACGTCGCGTAGTTGTAGGTCTTCTACTTGGTGAAGTAATCAAGACTGAAGAGCTAAAAGCTGACGACGAGAAAGTTAAAGCTATCATCGAAGAGATGGCTACAGCATACGAAGATCCAACAGAAGTTATTGCTTACTACGAGCAAAACGAGCAAATGATGAACAACATGCGCAACGTTGCTCTAGAAGAGCAAGCTATTGATGCAATCATCGCTAAAGCTCAAGTTTCTGATAAAGAAGTTAGCTTCAACGAGCTAATGAATCAGCAACCTGCTTAATATAGTAATATCTGACGTAGAAGGTTGACGTACGGTCAACAATTCTGCTAACAATGGTCCGTATGATTTAATCATTCGGGCCATTTATTTTAGGGACATAAGAATATGAGCTACCAAGAAAAAAATACAATGCCATCGATTATGGACGCACTAGTTCCTATGGTGGTTGAACAGACTTCCCGTGGTGAACGTTCTTACGATATTTATTCTCGTCTATTAAAAGAACGTATCATTTTCTTAACAGGTCAAGTGGAAGACCACATGGCAAATCTTGTCGTGGCTCAACTGCTTTTCTTGGAATCAGAAAACCCAGACAAAGATATCTATCTTTACATCAACTCACCTGGCGGTAGCGTAACAGCAGGCATGTCTATCTACGACACAATGCAGTTCATCAAGCCAAACGTGAGCACAGTATGTATGGGGCAAGCTTGCTCTATGGGTGCATTCTTACTAGCGGGTGGTACTCCTGGTAAGCGTCACGTGCTTCCAAACTCACGTGTAATGATTCACCAGCCACTTGGCGGTTTCCAAGGCCAAGCGTCTGATATTCAAATTCACGCGCAAGAGATCCTAACGATCAAACAAAAGCTAAACAAACTATTGGCAGAGCACACAGGTCAGCCTCTAGAAGTTGTTGAGCGCGATACAGATCGTGATAACTTCATGTCTGCTGATCAAGCAGTAGAATACGGCTTGGTGGATTCAGTTCTTAATCACCGCGGTCAATAATTGCAGGGCAATTGTTTAACGCAAAGTGATTCAAATTGATATACACTCAAGCATAGAGAGTTAAGGCTAAGAGGTTAGCGAATGACAGATAAAAGCAAAGAGGGTGGTAGCGGTAAACTGCTTTACTGCTCTTTCTGTGGCAAAAGCCAACACGAAGTTCGCAAGTTAATCGCAGGTCCTTCTGTTTACATTTGTGATGAATGTGTCGATCTTTGTAACGACATTATTCGTGAAGAAATTAAAGATGTTCTTCCTAAGAAAGAATCGGAATCGCTGCCAACGCCGCGTGAGATTCGTGAGCATCTTGACGACTATGTAATCGGTCAAGAATACGCGAAGAAAGTGCTAGCAGTTGCAGTTTATAACCACTACAAGCGTTTACGTAATGGTGATACGACAGCTGAAGGCGTAGAGCTAGGTAAGAGTAACATTCTTCTTATCGGTCCTACTGGTAGTGGTAAAACACTACTGGCTGAAACATTGGCTCGTTTCCTAGACGTTCCTTTCACAATGGCAGACGCAACAACACTAACCGAAGCGGGTTACGTGGGCGAAGATGTTGAAAACATCATCCAGAAGTTGCTTCAGAAATGTGATTACGACGTAGCGAAAGCGGAACGCGGCATTGTTTACATCGATGAAATCGACAAGATTTCTCGTAAAGCTGAAAACCCATCAATCACGCGTGACGTGTCTGGTGAAGGTGTACAGCAAGCTCTACTAAAACTTGTTGAAGGTACAGTAGCTTCTGTTCCACCTCAAGGTGGTCGTAAGCATCCACAGCAAGAGTTCTTGCAAGTGGACACGTCTAAGATCTTATTTATCTGTGGTGGTGCGTTTGCAGGCCTAGATAAAGTGATTGAACAGCGTGTAGAAACAGGTTCAGGTATCGGCTTTGGCGCAGAAGTGCGTTCAAAAGATGAAACCAAAACTATCGGTGAATTGTTCACTCAAGTAGAACCTGAAGATCTAGTGAAATATGGTCTGATTCCAGAATTCATTGGTCGTCTACCTGTGACAACAACACTGACAGAGCTTGATGAAGAAGCGCTAATCCAAATCCTATGTGAGCCAAAGAATGCACTTACAAAACAGTACGCAGCATTATTTGAGCTTGAGGATACAGAGCTAGAATTCCGTGAAGATGCTTTACGTGCCATTGCTAAGAAAGCAATGAACCGTAAAACAGGTGCTCGTGGTCTACGTTCTATCTTGGAGGGTGTTCTACTAGAAACTATGTACGAACTGCCATCTTCAACTGATGTAAGCAAGGTTGTGATTGATGAGTCGGTAATTAATGGTGAGTCAGAACCACTATTAATTTACAGCAACTCAGATAACCAAGCAGCTGTTGCAGAGTAGGTCTTTTTTAGACAAGTCACTCAAATTGAAAAAGGAGGTAAGCAATTACCTCCTTTTTTTTATTCTTCCATTGAATCCAGTCGTTTAAGCCCCATATACTGCTTTATAAGTTAAAGCGGAAGAGAGAAATATATGAACTTGGAACGTTCCGAGCGTATCGAAATCCCCGTGCTACCTCTACGTGATGTAGTGGTTTACCCACACATGGTTATTCCATTGTTTGTTGGTCGTGAAAAATCGATTACTTGCCTTGAATCGGCAATGGAAGCTAACAAACAAGTACTACTTGTAGCGCAGAAAGAAGCGGACACTGATGAGCCTTCAATTGACGACCTATTTAAAGTAGGAACTGTCGCTACCATTCTTCAGTTACTAAAGCTCCCTGATGGTACTGTTAAAGTGCTTGTCGAAGGTCAGCAGCGTGCAAAAATTCACCAATTCAAAGAAAGTGAGTTTTTCTTAGCGGACGCAGAATACGTTGTAACCTCAGAACTTGACGAAAAAGAACAAGAAGTGGTTGTTCGCAGCGCGATCAATCAATTCGAAGGCTTTATTAAGCTGAACAAAAAGATTCCACCAGAAGTTCTAACATCTCTGAACGGTATTGATGAGGCAGCTCGCCTTGCTGATACGATTGCTGCACACATGCCACTTAAACTGGTAGACAAGCAGCACGTTCTAGAAATCTTAGATGTGACTGAACGTCTGGAATTCTTGATGGGCCAAATGGAGTCAGAAATTGACATCTTGCAAGTTGAAAAACGCATTCGTGGCCGCGTTAAGAAGCAAATGGAAAAATCTCAGCGTGAGTACTACCTGAATGAGCAAATGAAAGCGATTCAGAAAGAACTTGGCGAGATGGACGACGCTCCTGATGAATTCGAGACTCTGAAGAAGAAGATCGAAGACTCTAAGATGCCTCAAGAAGCTCGTGAAAAAACCGAGCAAGAACTGCAAAAACTGAAAATGATGTCGCCAATGTCTGCTGAAGCAACAGTAGTACGTAGCTACATTGATTGGATGGTGGGCGTTCCTTGGGCTAAGCGTTCAAAAGTGAAAAAGAATCTAGCGAAAGCGGAAGAGATCTTAAACGAAGACCACTACGGCTTAGAGCGTGTTAAAGAACGTATTCTTGAATACTTGGCAGTACAAAACCGTATCAACAAGCTAAAAGGCCCAATCCTTTGTCTTGTTGGTCCTCCTGGTGTAGGTAAAACCTCGCTAGGTCGTTCGATTGCTGCGGCAACGGGTCGTAAGTACACGCGTATGGCACTTGGTGGCGTTCGTGATGAAGCTGAGATTCGTGGTCACCGTCGTACGTACATCGGTTCACTTCCGGGTAAACTGATCCAGAAGATGTCTAAAGTTGGTGTTAAGAACCCACTGTTCCTATTAGATGAGATCGATAAGATGTCTTCTGATATGCGTGGCGACCCATCTTCAGCACTTCTAGAAGTTCTAGATCCAGAACAAAACAACGCATTTAACGATCACTACCTAGAAGTAGATTACGATCTGTCAGATGTTATGTTCGTGGCAACATCGAACTCGATGGACATTCCTGGACCTCTACTGGACCGTATGGAAGTGATTCGTCTATCTGGTTACACAGAAGATGAGAAGCTGAACATTGCTAAGAGCCATTTACTGGACAAGCAAGTTCAACGCAACGGTCTTAAGCCTCATGAAATTGAGATTGAAGACTCTGCAATCATCGGCATCATTCGTTACTACACGCGTGAAGCGGGTGTACGTAGCCTAGAGCGTGAAATCTCAAAGATCTGTCGTAAAGCAGTGAAGAACATCTTGCTAGACAGCGATCTTAAGTCTGTAACGGTTAACATTGATAACCTGAAAGAGTACTTAGGTGTTCAACGCCACGACTTCGGTAAAGCGGATGAAAGCAACCGTATCGGTCAAGTAACAGGCCTAGCGTGGACTCAAGTGGGTGGTGATCTACTGACTATCGAGACCGAAGCAATGCCGGGCAAAGGTAAGCTAACGCAAACTGGCTCACTTGGCGACGTGATGAAAGAGTCGATTCAAGCGGCAATGACAGTGGTTCGTTCTCGTGCTGAAAAACTGGGTATCAACTCAGATTTCTACGAAAAACGTGACATTCACGTTCACGTACCAGAAGGTGCTACACCGAAAGATGGCCCGAGTGCGGGTATCGCAATGTGTACTGCACTTGTCTCTAGCTTGACGGGTAACCCGGTTAAAGCAGAGGTCGGTATGACAGGTGAAATTACCCTTCGTGGTGAAGTTTTACCTATCGGTGGCTTGAAAGAAAAACTGCTTGCTGCACACCGTGGCGGCATCAAAACTGTACTGATCCCTAAAGACAATGAGCGTGATTTGGAAGAGATTCCAGACAACGTAATCGCTGACTTGAAGGTGATCCCGGTTCAGTGGATTGATGAAGTACTCAAAGTCGCGCTAGAACGAGATCCGTCAGGGGTCGAGTTTGACGTGAAAAAATAGTGATGCATAGCAAAAATAAGTAAAGAATTACGCTGATAGGCCCGAAAAGGCTTGTCAGCGTTTTTTTTGGACGCTAAGTTATTGATCAAAGCGGCAGCCCTTTTGCAATAAGGCTTGCGGCTAAATTAAAACCAAAATGGAACGTACAGTCATCAGAAGTAGTCACAGATGACACATAGGGGAAAAACAGTGAATAAAACACAACTAGTAGAATCAATCGCAGAAAACGCAGACATCTCTAAAGCTTCAGCTGGCCGCGCTCTAGACGCATTCATCGAAGCAGTTGGCACAACGCTACAATCTGGTGACCAAGTTGCACTTGTTGGCTTTGGTACTTTCAGTGTTCGTACTCGTGCTGCTCGTACAGGTCGTAACCCAAAAACTGGTGAAGAGATCCAAATCGCAGAAGCTAAAGTACCTGGCTTCAAAGCGGGTAAAGCACTTAAAGACGCATGTAACTAATTTTCACTGCTGAAACCTCCATTTAAGAGGGGAAGGCAGTAAAATGCGTTTACTGTTTGAAAAATGATGTTTCATTCTTAAACAGTATGTGTACAAAGCACATTGAACTTATTTAAATTATGCGCATCCTACTGATGCGCATTTCTTTTTCTGATAATATCGCGTGAATAGATTTTTATTTTGAAGCCAATGCTTCATATCCGGAGAGCACTTAAATTATGATGGATCGATTACGCGAAGGCGTGAATAGCATCGCGGTAAAAATTATCCTTGGGTTGATTATCCTGTCATTCGTATTCGCAGGTGTAGGCAGCTACATCACCGGTGGCGGTAACAACGCAGCAGCTAAAGTTGGCAACACAGAAATTGCTCGTGGTGAGTTCGAACAGGCTTACCAAAACGAACGTAATCGTATGCAGTCTCAACTTGGCGATTACTTCGCGCAAATGCTTGCAGACCCTGCTTACGTAGAGTCTTTCCGTAAATCAGTACTTGATCGCATGATCAATGACGTACTGCTTGAGCAGCAAGCTGAGTCTCTAGGCCTACGAATCAGTGATTCTCAAATCCGCACCATGATTCTAGAAATGCCTCAGTTCCAAACGGCGGGTCAATTCGACCAAGAAGTTTACCAATCGGCACTACGTCGTGCAGGTTTCAGCGCAGAGAGCTTCGCTGAATACATGCGTCGTGACCTTATGCGCAACCAGCTTGTGACTGCACTTCAAGGCAGTGAATTCGTTCTTCAGGGCGAAATCGATACTCAGAGCAAGCTTATCGCACAAACTCGTGACATTCGCACAGTGACACTGTCTGTTGCTGACCTTGCAAAAGACATCGAGTTAACTGACGAGCAAATCGAACAGTACTACCAAGAGAACCCAGCAGCTTACACTCGTCCAGAGCAAGCTAAGGTATCTTACATTGAGCTTTCTGCTGAAGCGCTTAAGTCTCAGCTTGAAGTAAGCGATGAAGAAGCACAGAAATACTACCAAGAGCACCTAGACAAGTACTCAACGGAAGAGCAACGTAAAGTTAGCCACATCCTAGTTCAAGGCGATGACGAAGCGAAAGCTCAGGCAATCCTAGACGAGCTAAATTCAGGCGCTGATTTTGCTACGCTAGCGGAAGAGAAATCTGACGACTTCGGTAGTGCAGACGTTGGCGGTGACCTAGGTTGGATTGAGCGCGATGTTATGGACCCTGCATTCGAAGACGCGGCTTTCGCTCTTGAGAATATTGGCGATACTACTGGCCTAGTTAAATCTGATTTCGGCTACCACATCATCAAGCTAGACGAACTAAAAGCGTCTCAAGCTCAGCCTTACACTGAAGTAGCGGCAGAGATTAAGACAGAGCTTCTAGACCAACACGCAGTTGATCAGTTCTACGAGCAACAAACTGAGCTAGAAAAAGTAGCGTTTGAATTCCCAGATTCTCTAGATGATTCTGCAGAAGCTATCAACGCGAAGATCACAACGACAGATTTCATCTCTCAAGTTGACGCTCCAGAAGTTCTGATGACGCCTGCAGTTATGCAAGCTATCTTGAGCCCTGAAGTGAAAGAAGACGGTCTAAACTCGGAAGTTATCGAAGTTGCACCTGAGCACGTAATTGTTGTTCGTGTAGAAGAGACTCGTGATGAGACAGTTCTTCCTCTAGCTGAAGTGAAAGATCAAGTTGTCGCTGCACTGTCTGCTGTACAAGCAGAGCAGCAAGCGGTTGAGCTAGGTGTTTCTCTAGTGAACGAACTTGAGCAAGGCAATGAAGCAGTACTAGCGGACAACAACCTTGAGTTCACTGAACTTGAAACGATTGACCGTAACTCGCCATTAGCGGCATCTGTATTCGCTCTAGCGAAACCAGAAGCAGGTCAAGCTGTGTTCGGTCAATCTAAAGACCAAGACGGTAATATCGTTGTTGTTGAGCTTTCTAAAGTAACGGCTGAGATCAACCCAGCCTACAGCACTCAAATTGGTGCACAGTTGGAGCGAGTTGGTAACCAGCAAGACCTGACTAACGTATTAAACGTACTTCGTAAAAACGCAGACGTTGAATACTACGTAGTGGGTCAAGGTCAGTAAGCGTTTGATTACCTCAGTAGCAAGCTCAAGTTAGAGCTTACTACTGAAATCAACACGTGATTGTTAGGCTTTAATTCAGATTTGTGAGCCAACAAACAAGCTGATGAAAATAAGATGTATAACGAAGCGGGTCACTTAGGTGATCCGCTTTATTTTTATCTGGTGATTGTGTTATCTAGCGCGGCAAATGCATAAGTTACGTTTTTTGAACAAAGGAACTATTTATGCGCACGATATATTCAACACTAATTCTTTCATTTCTGATGCTCTTAAGCCCTGCCGTGTTTGCAGACAGCCCAACCAAGGCTGAGCTTTACGAAGGCATTGAGATTACGGTCAACATCAATACCGCGACGGCAGAAGAACTTTCAGCACTATTGGTTGGCGTGGGTGACAAGAAAGCCAAAGAAATCGTCGATTACAGAGATCAGAACGGGGCATTTACTACTGCTGATGATTTGGTGAGTGTCAAAGGGATAGGTGAAGCGACGGTTGAAAAGAACCGCGAAAGAATTCAACTTTGACCCGTTTTTCTACTTGTTAGAAATGAAGCGATAGATATGAAGCCTCCGGCCAATGCACCTGCTAGGTGGGCTTCAATCGCGATACGAGCATTAATCAGTTCACCAGTCGTGCTAGAAGGGCCAATAAGCTGCTCCCAAGCGATTTTAGCGACTAATCCGAATACTAACAGCCAACTAGACTTCCTGCCGTTTAAAGCCTCTCTGAGCGCGAATAAGCCAAACAACCCATGCAAAGTGCCCGATAGGCCAACGTAGATCTGAATACTTGAAAACAACAGAGCGACGCCAGTCACTAAACTGATCACAAGCAAAGCAACAACAAGCTGTTTTTTACTCGGTTGAAACAGGTAGCTGATGATCCACAAGCCTGCTAGATTCATCAGAAGATGCGAGTAGTTGGTATGTGAAAAGTTTCCTGTTAGGATTCGCCACCATTGCCCATCGGCAATCGCATTGCTATCCCAAACGACCCAAGCTTGTATTGGCTCAAATTGGAATAAGACGCATAAAAGTGAAATGAAAATTAAAACAGGGTACACATTAAATCCATGTCTCGTTATTGCCCCCAATGCAGCAAGGCTTTGAAAGCTTGTATTTGTCAGTGGGTTACACCACTCGAATCGAATGTTGAGCTTATCATTCTTCAGCACCCATCAGAAGAGCATCGTCCGATGGGAACAGCGCGTATTCTCTCGTTATCTCTTAATAACAGCGTGACGTTTGTTGGCGAAGACTTTTCAGACAACGAACAACTCAACGCATTGTTGTGCGATGAACAGTATCAACATGTGATTTTATACCCAAGCGAAAACTCTGTTTCAGTTGAGTCGGCGACATCTCCCAATAAGAAGCTGCGTGTGATTTTATTGGATGGCACGTGGAAGAAAGCATTCAAGATGTGGCAAGTATCGAGTAACTTGCATGCGTTGAACACGGTTCATTTACCGAAAGATCTCAAGGGTAATTACCGAATTCGCAAAGCACCCAGTGAAAATAGCCTTTCAACCGTTGAAGCTGGCTATCATTTACTTAGCTTGTTAGAGCGTGATGGCGACTTTAGCCCTTTGCTAACGGCATTTGACCAAATGATTCAGTTTCAAATCAATCAAATGCCGCCGGGCGTGTTTGAGAAAAACTACTTAGATTAAGCCGTTTTAGTAAAGTGAGTCAGGAATTAAAACTCGGTATGAGCTGAGAACAGTTGCTGATGCATTTTCTGCGCAAGATCATCAGTCATCGATGAAATGTAATCGGCTATCACGCGCATTTTTCGAGACTCATCTTGATGTTGTAGCCATTGCTTCTTGATGGGCAGTGGCAGCAAGCGTTCAGGATCTGCGCTGAATGCTTCAAACATATCCATGATGATCTGTTGACCTTTGTATTCGATGACCTGAACCTGTGGCACTTGAATAACGAACTCGCTGACAAAGTGTTTCAGCTTATCGAGTGTGCCGTCCATGCTCGGCTCGAGCACCGCATTGTAAGCCAACAGTACATTCTCAAAGTTAGCCTCCACTCGCTTAATCGAGATACTGGTCAACAGTGCGTTGACTATCCCACCAATCGCATCCTTTCGACGATACTGTTCACCAGAGAAAAGCATCTCTGTAATTGAATCTAGGTGTTCACAAATCCATGGGTCGGCCATCTCTTTCAGTTGAGGGTAAGCCGATTCGACCCACTGAGCTTTGGTCACAGAGCCAAGCACAATCGCATCTTCTAAATCGTGCACGCCATACGCGATGTCGTCAGCAAGTTCCATGATCGAACAATCCAGTGACTTATATTTGGTCTTGTTGTGCTCAAGTGGCTCGGTATGCGTTTTTCTTTTCTGTTTTAGGAGCTGTTGGTCGCTGCTTGAAAGCGGTTCAAGCACCCAGTTAAACAACTCTTCATCATGATCGTAGATGCCTTTTGCTGGCATCCAATCTTTAGCTCGGAGTTGTCGTTGATGCTTAACGGGTTCAGACTGCAATTTAGCTTGAACCTCACTCAGCAGAGAAGGGTACTTAATTAGACCTAACAAAGTGCGTCGAGATAGGTTCATCCCGTGATGTTCAGTGTAAGGTTCTAGCTGTGTGACTATGCGAAACGTTTGAGCGTTGCCCTCAAAGCCGCCGTGGTCGCGCATCATGTAGTTGAGTGCGACTTCGCCGCCATGTCCATAGGGTGGATGACCGATGTCGTGAGCCAAACACAGTGAATCAATCAAACTGTCTGAGGGTAATAGGTCTCGAAATTCGGGCTGCTTTTTCTTCAGTTGAGCGACGATACCGGTGCCAAGCTGAGCGGCCTCAAGAGAGTGGGTAAGGCGCGTTCGGTGAAAGTCGTTGACCGTGGTGCCATGGATCTGGGTTTTCGCTTGTAAGCGACGGAAAGCAGCAGAGTGAAGCACGCGCGCACGGTCACGCTGATACGGGCTGCGGTGGTCATCCCGTCTTATTTTATGTTCATCGTCATTTCGATGCTGCCATTCTTGTTCGAGTACAAAGGGTGGTTCGAGTTGAGAATTCAAAATAGCACCTATCAAATTGATTTTATTTAGCTAATTAAAAACAACTTATACCCAGCTAGCTTATCTCGTCTAGTGATAATTCAAAGCTCGGTGCGAATGTGGTGAGAAAGTAGTCCATTTCTGGGCTTTTGCGTTGTTCGAGTGTCTCTTCCAATCGGCGCTTGGCTTGCTCGTATTCATGATTGCCCGCACTGAGCTCTTCCAAGCATTTCAGGTACGCACAGATAGTATCTGCCTGCTTGACGATGCTTTGCTCTTCTTTACTCGCAGTACCAGATATTAAGAAGGGGGCGAAGTCGTCTCTGAACTCTTCTGGCAACATCGAAAGCAGTCTTTGTTCTGCAGCGGCTTCTATCTTCTTATACTCTTGTGCAATATCCGGGTTGTAGTATTTAACAGGCGTTGGCAAATCGCCGTTAGTTCGCGTTTTAAGTAAGCTTTCTAAGTCTCATAAAATAAGCACTTTAAATTCAGTGTCTTACTGATTTCCTGCCATGGGTTGCTAACAATTGTTTACATTGATTGATTCATGCTAAATAGAAGCTTCGAGTATACAAGATAGACGAAAATGAATTGAATTTAGAGGTCTAAAATCAAATTGTGAGAAAAAATGATCAGTTAGATGACATAGATGCTCAAATACTCATTAAGTGAGGTGTATAATATGCAACTACAGCAAAATCTTGATTAGTATAAGAAACATAGAAAAAGTGAACAAGAAAGCATGAAACTGATAACTCTAACAGAATCAAATTCAGATTCTTTCCTGATTAAGGTCGAGGGCAAGGAAAGGCAGCATCATATCCTTATTGATGGGGGGTACAAGCAGAATGCAAAGAAGGCTTTAAGGCTCCTCGAAAACATCATCGAAGAACATCAGATGATCGATCTAGTTATACTGACCCATGTAGATACAGACCATATAAACGGGCTGCTAGCTATTTTTAAAAGCGAAAAAATTACGTCCTCAACAGTTGGTAAGGTTTTGTTCAATGTGCCTCACAGCGCTATAGAGCTAGAATCTATTAAAGAAAAACCTACCCAATGCGGGTATTCAGATGGAAATGACCTTTTAAAGATCATTGTTGATAAAGGTATTAACTTAGAAAGTGCTGTCCAAGGAGATGTATATAAAGTTGGGGATGATGTCACAATTGATATCCTCGCCCCGACCTTAAGTGCCGTTGAAAAAGATCATAAAGAGTGGCGAGATACTAATATTGGTTATGAAGCAGAGCCTGAATACGACAAAAAGAATCTTATTGCAGAAGTACATCGAGAGGACGACAAACCACAGAATGTGTCTAGTATAGTTTGCCTAATTAAGTCATCCAATAAAAGTGTACTCATGTGCGGTGACAGTGTACCTAGCCAGATAATAAATGGTGTTAGTGACATTACACCAGTAGATTTAATGAAAATTCCTCATCACGGTAGTAAATATAATATTAACGATGAAGTGTTAAAATTTTTTCCAACGAAAAAGTTCTTAATTCCAGGAAGCAGAACTGGATATCCCAATTACTACACAATTGCTTTGATAGAAAATTATCATGAAAATTCAAGTGTTTATGTTCCTGGTCGTAGCTGGGTGCATAAGCCTGAATTAAACGGTGGAATTGAGTTAAATTTTGTAGATTATAAAGTTGGGACAGAGATTGAACTATGTTAATAAATGCTGAGGAAATGCACTCTTCTTTAGTTAAAGTATCTGCAAAGCTAACTGGTAGTGGTGTATGGGTTAATATTGGACATTCAAATCATTCCTACGTGTTTACCGCAAAGCATAATATTACTTCTGAAAAGGTCGTTGTTACTGATTGTGACGATGAAAAACTTGAAGTCATTGATAAAATTCCATTAGCAGGAATAGATATATCAGTATTAAAGATTAAAGGTCGATGTAAGACCAACATAGAGTTATGTATAGATAAATTTGAAGAACTATCAAAAGATAGCTCTTGTTGGGTTCTTGGTCACCCCAAATCTCTAGCAAACAACCAAGAAAATCAAGCAATTGAGCATCAAGGGAAAATAATTACTAGTTCAAATAAAATTTATTTTCAGATAGATGATATTCTACCAGAATATAGAGATAAGGAACTCGTTGAAGGGTTTTCTGGTGGCCCTATCTTTGAAATAGATAATAATAAGCTCTATTTAAAAGGAATTGTTACCGATAGCTTCGACAACGACTTTAACTATCAAAGAATAGTAGGTTTGAGGTTAATAGACATTTACAATGCACTTCCACAAACTATTGTTGATGAAATTTGGTGTGAAGATTACTTGATGAACTTAGTAAGGGACTCATGTAATTCGTTGGGAGATCATTTAAAAGAATATATAGTTAAAAATGGATTTTTAAAAAAACTAAACTCTTTAGATATTAATGCACTTAAACAATGTGAATATTTTTACTTACCAGATGATAAGTCAAGAGCAACTCAGCATCTATCGCTATTAAGAAGTAACAAAACGATCCAATCCTATATATACTCAAGGGTTCTTGCAAAAGTCATGAACAATAAATTAACTGAGTTTAGTTCCAATCCAGTTGTATATGGGAATGAGAAGGTTTACACGATACATGTTACTGATTTTACAAAAGAATATGAACTAATATCCCAACTGATATTACAACCGAATAGTATTGATTATGACAACTCAATTATATTAGTTATCTATGCTGATGAGAATAGTGATCTTAGCTACGTCCAACGATTACGAATTGAGAGAATGATTGCTAACTTTACTGAAGAGCCTACATTATATGATAAAAATGCAGATATATTCGAAAATGAAGGGGTAATCAACTTCCTTGAATCTCATAAAGAAAAGCGAGTCAAGTTTTCTATTATTAATATAAATTTCTTAATTAATGCGATCCTTCCAAAGCTTAGAAATGAGTTGTATCGTGTCGAATATCAGAATGCCCTCATAGAAGAGAAGGTAATATCTCAGGTGCAACAGTATGCGTAAAATAAATTGTAATGAATTAGATTTCGTTGATCAAGAATCTGCAATTAAATTTGTTGAGAGGAATGAAATTGAAGTATTTTCTGATGATGGTGATATAGATATTGCCTTGTGTTATAGATCTACAAAAGAACAAATAAAATCAAATTGGAAAGATATATCACTACAAACAGCATTATATTTTCAATCAAATTTGAAAGACGAGGTTATCGGAAGAAATATGATTCTAGTATACATGTCACAAGGTGATTTGGATATAAATGTGAAGAAAGAGATTCAATCGAATACCTATTGCTGTAGAAAGATAGTTAGATGTAATGTTGATGAGACAGAGTCCGAAATTAATGAGTTAATGCTAAATAATATTAATGGGATTTACAAAGAAAAACACTACAACTTAAAAGAACTAATTAGGATTAATCACCCAGAAGTGTTTAGTTTAATAGGTGAAAAATAATGTCTAACAAAATTAAAGGTATTACGTTAACAGGATTTAGAGCCTTTTCTGATGAAAGGAATTTGAGTTTCGAAACGCAAAATGGTGTTGCTGATATTGTCGTTATTCATGCTCCAAATGGAACAGGAAAAACAAGCACCATAGAGGCCATGGAATGGGCTGTGACTGGGAAAATATCCCGAATAAAAGACATAGCACAGAATACAGGAGGTAAAAATTTCAAGCCAAAAGAAGGCTACATATTAAAGAATAGAAATTATCAGGGATTAACGGGTAAAGTTAATATCGAGTTGGACAGTGGTAACCGTATAATAAGAAAGACTTTACCTCTAGCTAATAAAAATAGTGATTACAATCCAGGTGAAGTCCTTAGTTTTATAGATAATATGAAATCCTTCAAAAATAACATATTAAGTCAAGGGTATATAAGCAAATTTTCATATGAAGCAAGTAATGGTAGTCTATTTAAGTCACTTATAGAAAGTCAGAGTAAGGGTAATAGCGAAGATATTGTTTTATATGATAAAATTAACGGCCTAAAAAGTAAATTAGACGCTGCAGCTCAAGCGAGAGAAAGTGAGATCCGATATATAGAAAAATCAATTTCTAATAATGAAAACGAATTAAAAGAACTAAAAGACAAAGTGGTTATTAATAGTGATTTTTCAAAATCAAGTGATTATGACTTTTTCAAACAAAACTTTTCACTATATAAAGATATATCAAATAAAAACTACGATGAATCTGTAAGCTACTTAAAAGGGTTACAACCTGGACTTACCAATTTAAAAGAAAAACTTTTGAATTTTAATATTGATGACTACAAGGTTTCTTTCAGGAGTTTTCTTAAATCAAATAAAATAATATCACTAAACACAAAAATCGATGAGGCTAAATCTAGGAAGGAAAAATTAGTCAAGGAATCTGAACAGGAATACCTTGAAAAAGAGATTATTTCAAAGTATCTATTAGAAAGTAATCTTAAGGTCTTAGTTAGTGATACTAAGAAATATGAAAGAAACACAAGTAAGATATCTGAGTTAAATAAATCAATCAACAATAAGAGAAAAGCATTATCTTCAATATCTCAAAAAATGTCCAATATTCGATTTGACAAATTACACGGTCAAAGTGAAGTTATAGAAGGTATTGAAAGTGATTTGGATACTTTGTTTCCTGACCCTAGCGAATATTCTGACATTGTTTATGACCCCGAGGAAATGTTGAAGAATAACAGTAGTGTAATTACGTCTAAAAGAATAGAGTTGTCTAGATTAGACTTTAATTATTTTTTAAGTCTTAAAGCGAATGAAGATATATCCAAAGAAATCTCTGACAAGCGTAAACGATTTTCTGGGCTTGAATCAAAATTAAAATCTTTGATAGAGGAGAAAAAAAACACAGTTTCTTTTGAAGAGAAGCTCGCACTGATTAAATCATATGTGGTTGAAGCCGTTAACGATAAGAACTTAACAGATTGCCCTGCATGTGGATTTGGTTACGTAAATAAAGAGTCTCTTTTAGAAGCTGTTAATAGCCTGGAATTGAATTCTAAGTCGCTTTTAGATGGAGCGATAAACAATCTCACTGACGAGAGAAATGAGGTTTCAAATGAAATTTCTCTATTGAATGATAAAGTTGAACAAGCGCTATCTAACGAGAGAAGCTTACTCAATGATCATATTAATAATTTAGGCGATCGAGGGGAAAAATTGGAATCCCTGTTTTCGGCTATCCGTTCACTTGGCATTGAACCTAATCGAGAAGTAAACTTACAAGAGGTGGTGCAGTTAGTTTTCGATAAAGAAGCCTTCCTAAGAAAATTGATTTCGATATCATATAAAAGAAAGAAGAAATATGAAACTTGGCTGACAAGCCTAGAACACTTACTCATAGTAGATAAATCCCATTTACAGCACTCTTCATTAATACAACAAGAGATTCAGACTTACTACTTAACGCATATGGGATTAAATATAGATAAAGTCATTTTAGATGTAAACTATCTCCATGTAACGATGTATAAACAGTATTTAAGTTCTAGTAAATTGAAGGCCATTGAAAATAAGATTTATGAAGTTGAATCTGAGCTTAAAAATCTACATGTAGATTTGAATACTTCATCAACTAACTTTTCTTATCTAGATCATGATGACTGTGAGGAAATTTCAAGAAACAGCCTTGTTGAAATAAAAACGATTCGTGCTGATTATAATTTCATAAAAAGAAATATAAATGAATTTAAAATATCAACATCTGGAGATATGATAGATTTTATTCTTAGATTCAATGAGTCTGTAACAGTATACTTGTCTCATATTCTTGTGTTACAAGACATAGAGGTGAAAAGTACTATAGTTAATGAAAGCACTGAGGATTTGGAAAGGATTAGAAATGAACTGTTAGAGACAAAAAATACTTTGGGCAAAGTTAAGCTTTCTATAGATGAGACAAAAGACTACTTTACGATGGTTGCGAGCGAAAGTATAAATAACGATATATTAAATGATATGTTCATGTATGTGGAGCCTCATCTTAAATATGATAAAATAACATTCCGTGTGGATATTAAAAATAAAAGCAAAGGTATTTATATTCAAGCGGGGTCGTCTTCGTCAAATGAACAAAACACTCCAGTTTATTATTTAAGTGAAGCACAAATCAATATATTGTCCATCTGTATTTTCTTAGCTCAGCACGCAAGAAATGTTGAATCTTCGATCAACACAATTGTAATTGATGATCCCGTACAAAGTATGGATGATTTAAATAGTTATGCTTTGATAGATTTGTGCAAAATTTTCTCAAGACGCTTTAACAAACAAATAATAATAACTACTCACAATAGAAGTTTCTTTAATTTGTTCAAAAACAAACTTCCTGAAAATCGTTACCCAACAAAGTTCATTAGTCTGTAGTTTTAAAAGAGTCAGTTATTGACTCTTTATTTTAAAGTGATTTATTGCGAAGTTTAACAGTTTCTGGAGAAGCTAATGGGGCGAGTGGGGAAAAAAATAAAAATGAAAGTACTTAGGGAATTCTTAAATGAAAAATCGACTTGTATTTCTAAGGCTGATTTTCCTATTGAAGATATAGTCAGGTTATATCCAAATATTGCAATGACCTCAGTTCTTCATATTTTAATTGTGCCTGATTCTGAAGATGTAAATAATTATTCACCATTTCAAGGCTATAACTTAAATCTATTTGACCCTAAATATCCAGCTCTTTTACATCTAATGAGTATTATGCCTTCAACTGCTAATGAAGTTTATATGAATCAAGATGATTTGATTGACTTTAGGAACGGTTATAGTACATGCACACACTTAGTGCTCGATAAATCAAGTTTTACTAAGAGGATAGGTGTTTTCGAGGGACTACCTTTCATCTATTGCTACTGTATAGATGAAGGTGCAGTACAGCATGTTAATGATGTTTGTAAGGGTTTTAAATATCAGCCAATAACTGTTGGATGGGATGAAACTTGCAACGTGGTTATTGATGACGACTTCGGAACTTTTTCTTTGGATGAGTCAATATGTGAAAGATTAAGTGTTGTTAGAACTGATGGGGTATTGCCAGAGAAAGCTGAATCCTTTTTTTATGACTCTTATAGGCGAAAGGGTGTTTTTCATGATATCAATCTACCATCATACAATCATGCTGTAACCAATCCCAATGAAGCAGTCTTGTATAGTTTGGGCTTTAAATTACTTAATCAAGAGAAACTGAAAAGTGGGGCTGACAAGAGTCCATATATCGAGGCGATGATTAGCAGTTCTAATACTGTTAAAGAGTTTGGGAATACTCACGTTCAATCATCTTGTAAGTCAGACTTAGTTTTATACTGCCCTAGCATTTATACCCACTTGTATGATTTCAACAGCCAGTTCTGGAACAACATAAAAAGGAAGGAAAAGAGTAAGGTAGTTAGAGATTTTATAATGAATGGACTATTCAAAAATCCAAATTATTCAGGATTTAATTTCTCTTTAAAGAACGAACAACAATCTAAAGAGTTGCAAAAAAGTGGTCTTGTCAGACAAATAGCTCAGATCAGAAAGTTTGAGCTGCAATTCTCTTCAGCAGCTATTAACTTTCTGGCCGTATCCAATAATGCACCAGCACTTCGGTTGCCAAATAAGTTGAATTTTTATCATAGTAGTTTGAGGGACATCGAAAGTCTGTCAAAGTCAGGCTCACAACAATCTGAAATAAAGCTTAAACGAAAATTCGACCAGTTGACTTCTAGCATGAAGGATGAAATTGGAGAAGAACTATGCGGGTATATAGTTGCGAAGTCTTCTTCTCTGACTCTTTGCTCGGACTCTATATTAGAGTGGGTATGCCTTGACCGAATTCCTCTCATGTTCACACATGAGATCTCGAAGATCTCGACTACTCCTGGCAACAAGTTTCTTCAAGAAGCAACAAACTTTTCGAGTTTTTCTCTGTCTAGAAAGCAAATAAACTCGATCACAGTCATACGCTCATTTAATAGTAATGACCCTATAAAATATGTTTTAGAAGAGGTCATAAACACCTACATAGACGATGAAAGCCCCCTTAAGATTGAGTTTAAAGATGTATCTAATGTAGAGGAGTTTGTTGAAGCAGTTAATAGTTGTAGTGATAATATTCTAATACTTGACTGTCACGGTAACCATGGTGGGGAGGATTCTCATGGATGGTTACAGATAGGTTCTGATCGAGTAGACACTTGGATTCTACCAGTTATCTATCCTCCGATTGTTATATTAAGCGCTTGCCTTACGGCTGCAATTGGGGGCTCCCATGCTTCTGTTGCTAATGGTTTCCTAAGTAAAGGGAGTTTATCTGTCCTTGGAACTCTGTTGCCCGTAGATGCCTACAAGTCAGCAAACTTCATTGGCTCGGTTCTCTCGCGCATTAGTAACTATCTAAATGAACTCGTCAAACTAGACGTACCAATGATTACTTGGAGAAAGTTTTTAACAGACTTTTTGAGAGTATCGTACTGTCATGACTTTTTGTTATCATTTCGTGATGAAACCAAGATTATCTCTCATGAGCTATACATTGAGCTCTACAAGTGTTGTCAAGAGATAATAATCTCCCGACAAGAATGCTGGTACGACAATGCATTGATTGCTATGCAAGAAATATGCGGTATTGAAGCGAACGTATTGGATCTTGAAGTTCAGAAATTAGGATTAACAGAAACTATGCTCTATTCACAGCTTGGTCGACCAGAAAATATTATAATCGATCTAACTATATCTTAATTTTATTGATTTAGGGGCTAAATGAAACCTTTAAACTTATTTACAATGAGGCTTAAAGGTTTTAGCCTATTTTTTATCCGTGTTCGATTACATTGATAAAATATATAGCTACTTCATCACGAAAAGTTCGCCCACCACCTGTTGCGTTTATCCAAAAGCTATTCGTTGAGTCCATTTTAAATGCTTTGCAATTTCCCCAATGCGGAGCGTTTTTTTGATAATCAAGCTGTGCCAGTTTATGCCCCGCTATATAATAACCTTCTAGACTGAGATTCTGGTTTAACTTTAAGTGGTAAATAACAAGGCCTAGTGCTTGCCAGATTTGCATCGATTGATGGAAGCCATTTTTATTCTGTTTAAAATCTTTTTGTAGGCCACTTAACCAACCATCCATAAACTGTGTTATTTCAGAAATTACACTATTAACAAGGGTTGTATTTATAGCTTGTTTATCTTGTAGATGGGTTGGAAGATACTTATCAATTCTTAAACCTTTTCCTCCTAGACTTCCTAAGATTATATATATGAGAGTATTTTGTGTTGTTATGTAAGTATCTGATTTTGTTAATTTATTTATCTTTGAGACACCACCAAGCCTTTCTAGGTTTAAGTTTACTTCGAGTTGATGACAACCACTCGCTAAAGGAGAGTTCGACTCCTTGTTTACAAGGAGGTTTTGTGAGTAAACTCTAGTGTCATTTGTATTTATATCAATGAACAATTTATAAATATCAGAATCACTAATTCTATCAGAAATGGGATACATGACATTTAGTTGAACGTCCATTTCGCATAGAAAAATATTTTGTAAAGCTGTGAGCTTTCTTTGATTAGTTATTGTCTTTTTAGTGAATGGATTATCCATACCTTTAAGTTTCGCTATAGCACTAATCAAATTAAATCCATCTAAAAGTAGAGCTTTATCTTTTTCAAAAGAGATTCTTTTTAGATGTTCTCCCAAGTCTCTCTCTTTAACTTGTCCATTAAAAAAAAGCGTAACCCTCAATACGTCTGTTGGACTATTTCTCTCGATAGATTGCCCAAGATATTCAGTAAGTTGAGATACTCGTTTCTTGTTGGTCGGGCGATCAAAATTAGAAGAAATAGTGTCAAACAGTACATGATGATCAGGTAGTAATTCGAATAGCTCTGTTACTTTTACCACAGACTGAAACTTACATATGCCACCTGTTGTATTCTTGGAGCACAGGCCGTTAATACTAATCTCACTTGAACTATTCATAAATCCATTAACGTATTGTTTTTTATAGATTGTACAAAAAAGGTCAACAAACCTCTTGAATGGGGCGTCGCCCCGATCAAAAATAAGGGTTGAAGTTGTTAATTTTTAGAGGTGCTAGTGATAGAACAACAGAGAGAGAAAGTACGTTTCGGTGTGACTACAAAGCAGATTTTTGGAAACGTAACGCATACAAGTTTTAACGGTGTTTACACTATGTCAACGGTGATGCCCATAGGTGATCTGTTGAGAACTTGTTCATTAGAGTTTTTACCAAGTCACTTGAAAAGTATGTACTCGGAAATTCAGAGGGTAGCAAGCCCGCAAAGAAGGAATGGCTTTGAGGACTATTGTTTTAAACATCTAACGAGTTCTATGGATGTTGGTGGCGTGATTCCACCTGTACTTATTGGGTGTATGTCACAGGTGCAATGCGAATTATCTAATGAGCCTCGTCATAATGATGTACTTTTACAGTCCAGCCTGAACAAAATTTCATAGTTGATGGCTTAAACCGACTTTCAACAGCGGCAATGGTGTTAGGCGATTGTGATAACAGTTTAATTAAAAAGGGAGCAGACTCAGACGCTAGACGTCAAAGAAGGGCTAAGCTTTCTGTGCTGCTTGAAAAACTGAGTGTTCAAGTTGTGTTTATTTTCAGAAAAGACAAAGCTCTAGAGGCTAATGATTTTTCTCAGATCTTTGCTGATGTTAATGGGCAGCAGCAACCGATGAGCACTAACAAGTTGATGAAACTTACTAGATCTGATGAAGTTGTTGTATTTGCAAGAGAACTTGGTTCATTGCCTATTGTTACATCACATGGTGGCATGAGTCTTGACTCCAGCAGAGTGTCTGAGAAAAGCGAATTTATTATAACTTTAAATACATTGACTCGATTTGTCTTAGGGGCGCTTGGTGGGTACAAGTTGCAAAGCAAGGTTAGGGGAGTTCGAGAAATGGCTGATGGGGGAATACTTACAAACAAGCACGTAGGCCAAATAAAAAAAGATCTATCGCTTTTTTTTGAGACATGGATTGAAAACCAAGGTGACAGTTATTCAGATGATAGGAATGGGTTTCAGGTTGTGACAACACTAGTACAAGCTCTTGGGTTGGTCTTTCATAAACTTTGGCATACCTGTGCAGATCTTCTTCCCGCAGAGCGAACTAATATCATCTATCAGTCGGCCAAGGCTTTAGGAAAACTCGATTACTCGCGTAGAGCCGAACATTGGCGAAACTGTGACTGTGTCGCTCTTACTGAAGATGGGTCTTATAAAGTTGTAACGGGAGGTGCTTCGTCACGGGTTCATTTTGCTAAGCATTTATCAAGCAAGGCGGGTGTTAGTTACACATTAGATTCAGGACGTTGATCCTTTGTGAGGTCGTAAACTAGGTTGAACGACCTCAAAAATATTTTTAGTGATAGATATACACAGTATTGTTCGCCTGCGTGCTGTAAAGGCTTTTAAGTTGATAGTTTAGATTTTAAAAGTTTAGTTGTTCTATTAGCGGTTTATTTCATTCCAAAATTTTTCATTTTTACCTAGCGAAAAGTCTAGTTTCCCGCTTTGAGTTGCGAGGAGTAACGATGCAACACGTACATAATGCATATAGGTTGTTCTAATGTCCTCATGTCCTAGTTGTCGCCTTAGAGCGCCTTCAATAGCCGCATCATAATGTGAGGTATTTATCTGCTCTGTGGTCAAGTGTTTTATGATAAAAGAGGTCGCGTACCAGTCTCTTGTGTTGTGGAATGACCAACGGAAATTTTTGTCATTCAGTTTTTTTTTCGCTGAGTAAGTTCTGTCAGATATCATTTTAGGTGTTACAGGGATTCCAGCCCTATTTAGAAAAAAGGTGTTATCAGGTCTATTTCCCGAATTTTTGTTTTGGAATATTTTTCTTCTTTCGTAATAGAACGGTAAATATGAAGCACAGATTACCTTCCAGGCTGATATGTTTACCTCAAGTGTTCTAATTTTGTTCCCTTTTTCCAATACAGTGAAAGGAAATGTTTTTGGTTCCCCGCCATTTTGTTTGCCTTGGGGCAGATTATTAAGGATTTCTGGGTAACTACGAATGTGGTCGTTGTTACCAATACCTATATATGGGAATGAACACACCCCTTGTTCACGCATTCCAGTCGCTAGGGCTAGCATTAACATAGCGGGGTAAACTGGGTCGTTATATGCCTTTATTAAGCGCTGGATATCCTGAGTACTCATGATCGTAACCTGTTGATTCTTTCTAGAGCACCTAGACATATGCCCCCGCTTTATACCTATGTCGATATTAGAATAATCAGGACGCTCGCCAGCGAATACATTGATGGTACTAAGAAGCTTGCTCTCGTCTCGATAGATATACTTCCAACTTGACGACGTGATATTGGTAAGTGTCGGGAAATTGTTGTTTTGTGCCCAAGAGTAAAAATCGAATACTATAGATGCATCTTGGAAAATTGTCTCATCATTGGGCCTTTTCTTCATTTCTGAATCTCGTTTTTTTACGATTGAATTTTGCCATTCTCTGATATCACGATTTCTCACGTTCCTCCAAAATGTTGAATCAGCACAATTCCCCTTTGAAATTACAAATTCTAAGAATCGTTTTATTGCAGATGAATAACGCTCGCTAGTCTTGATACTTCTGAACGCTCTGTCTTTTAGGTACAAATTTACGGCACTTAGAAGTACTTCAGTTCCATTGTGGCTTTTTAGTATCAGCACGTTATGTTTGAGGTTTCTTTCTTCAAAAGTATAACTAACTAAGGATCGTTCAATTTTCATTTCACTTGGCCATTGCTAAGAAGGAAGGTGGTGTAATTGTAGTTACTGACCAGAAGCCGTCGGCAAGTTCAGGGTATGAGAGTAGCCCGTATAGCCTATCAATGAACGCATTATTAAATTTATTAGGGAAGCTCTTCCTACAGTAATACTGAGCTAATTGGGATGTTTGTCCCTTGGCTGAAACAGCGAAAATCGGTGTGTTGGGAAGTTTTTCTAATAAAATTTGAAAATGTTTTGCTTGTGGGTGATTACTTTCAAGTACTAATATCTTCCCTTGCGGTAGCATCATTTTTAATGACTTAAACTCGCAACTTAAGAATGGTTGAAAGAAAACTATGGCGTCTGGCTTAGATGAGTAGCATAGTACAATAGCCTCTTTTAGAGCAGAGTCTTCTGCTTTTAAAAAGAGCTTCATCATAGTTGACTCATCCATATTACTAGATAGAGCACTATAATTAGGCGAAACATTACATAAGAGTTGTGAATTGGAAGATGAGGTTATAAGAGAGTTTTTCTCTTGCTCATTTAATAATGAACGCATCTCAGCTAGTTCACCAATTAATTCTAAATTGGATTTTGCCATTTCATCTATTTGATTTTGTAATCTAGTTAGGACAACCCTATCTTCATTTGCTTCAAACGAATACGCGTCCATCTTCATCAAATCCGAGTAGACAACCTGCCTAAACCGTTTGTGTTCAGCATCCTTATCTTTTGTAAATTTCGCTATTTCATCTTTAAGTAACTTATTCTCATGTTCTAGTCGAATTGCATCATTGGCTTCAATGTCCACTGAGGCTTCACCGCGAATAAATGGAAGCATACACTTATAGTCTCTAGATATGCATTGCCTTGTTATTCCCGCAGAGCTAGCAACCTCAGAAATCGTAAACGAGGTTCTTCCAGTTTGAGCTTGTAAAGTAAGTATTGCTCTTTTTATCTTTTCTTCTGTGTTAGTTGATCGCTTTGGCATCAGGTGGCTAAATTTGCTGTAGAGAAAGGTTCGGGAAACACCGAGTTCTTTTGCTAATGTTGACACAGAAAAAGAGTCGGATTTTTTAAGTACCTCTATAGCTCTGGCTATATCTTTTTCGTTTAGTTTCATTTTTTAGTGCTCCAAGCATTTGGGATCGAAGCTTTGTGAGATAGTTTTTTTAATAACTGTTTGTGAGATATAACCTGGTTTTCATAGTATTCAGCAACACTGGGGCTGATACACTCGTCGATATACTTTAGTTTTTGCTTGTAGTAATTGAGTTGAGCTTTTATGTTGTTGACCGCATCTTCCGTGAGGAGGATATGGGGACATTCTTTGTAGTCACAGAACTCGACATCAGGGTAGCTTGAACCAGTTGCCTTCATGCAAGGTGGAACTGATTTATCATCTCCTGTCTTTAAGCAAAATCCACCTATTGGCACCTTTGAAACGAAGAGCGGAACCCCTGCCTCTAAAGATACGCGGACATAAGCTTCTATATCTGTTGTCAGTATTTGCCCTTTAAAGTGGCGACTATAAAACCGTTTTCTAATTTTAACTGACAGACGCCCATAGGTATTATTGTTCGATATCTCCTCGAAAATATCTATGAGATCTTCAGTGTAGTTATGTTCGATTAACTCTACGACACTTTCAACCATCAGCTCGTTTCTAAGAATGTATCGCATTGTCATTCCGTAGCTTTTATGTCCAAATAGTTGGCGTATCAATTCAATATTAGACTCACTCTTAGAGATAAGTAGCCAAGCAATAGTCTTTCTTAGTTGATGAGTATGGGTATCATCTATGCCTGTTACTTCAGCAATAAGTCCTTTAATGTCTTTGCCTATAGTGTTCAATTTAATCTTCTGATATTTCTTGCAGCTCATAATGTCAGAAACTAAAAGGTACTCGCTCTCCAATTTATTGCGATTACTTTCAAAGAGCTTTAGTAGGACGTCAATTGCATCTCTGACAATAACTGGTACAGGTATTGAATCACTTTCACCTTCGTCATCTTTTGCCGTTTTATATCTAATTATATCAAGATAGAGATCACCATTTTTTATATATGCTTGCTTTGCCTTTAACTCAGCAATCTCCTCTCTTCTTAATCCAGTGAACAGAGCAATGATAAAAATGCAACATCGTTTTAGTTTAATCACTGAGGGACGTACTTCAGTAATATCGATAGTAGTTCGATACTGCCAACCACAGGAATAACCGAGACTAGCTACTTTCTTCGTAATTGGTTTAAAATCATAAAGCATCACCCCATTTGATACTTCAGGGATAGGGATATTTTGTAAGGTTTTGAAAAGTTGCTTTGTTTTGCCATCTTGCCGAACTGCCCCATAAGATTGTCCTTCACCTAATCGGACTCTGTTTCTTATCAGGTTTGAGCATTCAACAATAGTTGGTGAAAGGTCTTGTATGTATGTTACTGACTCATCAAAAACAGATTTGATTACGTCAGCTGAGAGAGGTCTCCATGGAGAAGTGTTCGTCTCTTTAAGTTGATGGATCTCAGAACGTAGTTTTTTGTCAATTATTGAGTATTTACTGTAAGGGGTTGTGAGTTGAGAGGGTAATAAACCTTTCTCTGTTAAATCACACCATGTATCAAAAAAAAGTATTGCACTAGAGAGCTTTAGAGAAGATCCGACAACGTTATTTCTATATTGTTCTACGCATTGGTCGATGTATTGTTTACATTGCTTTTGAGTGATGTTTGATAATACTCTACTAGTTGTGACTCCTTTATTGATAAGGAAGTATTTAGCCGTAGTCACGAACATACTGAATCGACTACCTGAAGTCTTCCAACTAGTGATATTCAGGTTGATTTGTTTTGGGAAATTGTAATATGTGAAGATTTTAACAATTGTGACAATATCTCTGATATTCGACAAATCTCTTCGACTGGTGATCCTATCGAAGTTCATTGTTAGATGCTCTGACTGTGCATGTTGTATACGCCAGCTATCTTCACTGAATTTTATACCGTCTAAAACCTCAAAGTCTTCACTTAGGTCAGCTTGACTAAAGTCTATAAGCTTCATGTGTAATTCTCCGAGATAATCGGTGGGAGCAGGTATCCTTCTGATGCACTTCTAAGTTCTGCCTCTTCAATTTCTTCTTTATAAGGCCAACAGTTAATAACTTCTTTTGTTGCTTTGAATTCATCACCATGGATGGCTTCAAAGTGACTATCGCGTGAGGTTCGGCGTATTTGATCTAAATATAAGTATCTATCAACAATAAATGGGATGTTGTTACTAGTAACTGATGATTGAGAACAAAGGAGGCATTTGTTGAATTGTCTACAAGGTGTTTTAATTTTTCCGTGAGTTGCTTTCCAGTCTGGCCTCATAGGGTTATTACATATTGCCAGTGGAGATTCCCCGCACTGATTAGAGTAAATAGTGAGTATTTTCTTTTGAATAGACTGGTGTGTACGTAGGGGGATTAAATTGCCTTTGAACGAACCATCACTAATACTTGCTGCTATGTTATCGAGCTCATTAGATAGTTTGTCTTTTCGGATTTGGTTGAAATGAGCGTTATCTTTATAGATACCATCGGTAATCGCCGATGTTGAATGACCAAATAAAATTACCTGGAGCAATAGTGGCAGGTTGTTTTCGACTTCATTGAGGTAAAGTCTAGTTGGCCTAAGTTGACGAAGATCTAAGTTAAACCCAAGTTCATTGGCTAGATATTTCTGTGTGGCTTGACGATTTACTGCACCTCTGGCTGGGTGAGAGGCGATAATTTGAATTTTCGTATTAGTTGTAAAACTGACAAAAGCAGGTGGAGCATTAATGTCTGAGATAGCTATTGAGTACAAATGCCCTTGTCTAAGTCTAGACGTCCTTTTAACAAGTAATTTCATTAAATTGTACGCGCTGTATCGATTTTTTTTTGAGCTCGGATGAATCATTTCTCGTTGCTCTCGTATATGGGAATTCTTATTTAATGCTGCCCCTTTAGCCTTTGTTGACTTAATAAAGATCCAATCACTTTCTATAGGGATAGGCTCATATGTAAAATCGTATGGATTAATTCTATCTGCGATATCTGGCGACCATCCTGTTTCGAGGCAAATAGCCGTTTTTATGGCTGCCATCTCTCTAAAGTCAGGATAAAGATATGAGAGAATCTCCTGGTTGTTTAAACTTGGTTCATTGGGTATGAAGGGTGCGTAAGACTTGACGTTTTGCATTACGATACGCTTCATTATCGTAACAATAGGGTTATTAAGATTGGTATAGGTAAGGTCTCTAGGAACGTAGTACTTACCACCTGTTTTCTGCATTTCCCGAGTAACATTATTAGGGTATTCAGGATGAGCAGAGTAGAAAGTTGCTAGCGTGTCAGTTAGGTTACTAGTCCAGTTTTTGAAGCGAGGTAAGTTGTTATCTTGGTTATCTTTTCTCCAAAAATCCAGGCCAGTTGTAGTACTTGGTACTCCTGTTTTTATTGCGACTGACGTTATAGACTCCTTTTGATAGGCTAAATCTATTTGTTTCTTTAGAAAGGTTCTGAGTGTATCTAGTTGTTCGGTCGATAGTGGTTCAAAGTGTGATGGCTTGGGTTTCGGTGGGGTAGGCCATGAGCTTGGGCACCTTGTAAAACAATTAAATCTAGAATTTACATTTTCAAACACTCTTCTTACAGTTGTCGATATAACATAGCGACGTTTTGAGGACTTAGATAATGATAAATAATGATTAAATTCAAGGAAATGGATCTCGCAGAACTTTGACAACAAAAAATCTTGCACTTTACTAGTTCTCAAGAACTCTCGAAAAACTATCAATGACCACTTTTCGTGAGACGTTAATTCTACTTTGCTACCACTAATTACCGCTTCGGTTAGTTGATTAATAGTTAAGTATTCTTGTGTCATTCAGGTATCTACCCAGAGATTTTATCAAAAGTTGTCGTACAACTTTCGCAAAACACATCCATAAAATCTTGTACTTCAGGCATATCCGCTTTGAGTTGTTCTATGCGTAATGCTAACCCTTCTTCTACATGTAGAAACTCATTGTTGTGAAATCTTAATTCATTAATAGTTTTGATATATGCAGCTAGAATATCTGCCGCTTTTACTATTGATTTATATTGGGGATCAACATGTCTTTGAACGATTAGTCCCTTAAATTCCTCGCGTAAGTCTTCGGGTAGTGTATCTAAGCATTCTAGTTCTGCTATATCTTCAAGTTTTTTAAACGCTGCTGTGAACTCGGGGCTGTGATACTTGGTTTTTGAGTTGATGTCTTGCAATTTAGTCTCTGAGATCTCGTGATATATAGCTATCACAGCCGCTCTGTCTGGATTAAGTGTTCCTCCATACCGTTTATTCTTAATGACAGTAAGCAAATGAGCAATGACTGATACTTGATGGCAGTGTTCAGAGACATTCTCCTCCTGAAAGCAATGCATCAAAGCCCATCTTTTGATTAGAGGTAAACGAGTTATCCAAGCCATGAATGTGCTGTTTCTCTCTTTCACTTTATGCTCCTTAATTTACTGTCATATGTAAACATAGTACAAAATACGAACTAAGATAGTGTTTTACGAAAAAAAAGAAATACGAATTAATCACCCGTCAGTACCTCACTGGTGTCGTGGTACATGCCAAGCAGAGCAATGTGCTCGGGGTTAAGCTGACCATCAAACTTCTTGTTTTTGATCAGTGCCAAGGCGTGTGCCACGAAAGCAACCTGTAGGCTATGTTCTGAAATGTTCTCGCTTGATACCGAACGCATCAGGGGCCAGCGTTGAATTAGCTTCATGCGTGCGAGATGGGCAAAGAAATGGCTCTGTTTCATAAATGTCCTTATAGTACCAATCGTAGTAAATAACTGGTCATCCTAGCTTGTTAAAAAACTCGATAACTATGTTAGAATTTTTGATTGTAGAATAACTACTTATCGAAAAATTCTGCCTTGTCCTCAAGCTTTTTCCCTACGCTATTTCTGAACACTTACTTACTGTGATTGGTATAAACAATACTCCACTCGTATCTTGTGTTTGCACAGGGATACGAGACAGCGGATACAAAAAAGGCTCCTAAACAGGAGCCTTTTAAGCATAGAAGTGAATGAATACAAGTTAAAGTCTTTTAAAACAGCAAATTGTAGCCATCTTTCTTTGTGCTCATTAACCTTCGATGAGGTCGTCTTGGCTGTAAGTCTGTAAGAAGCGCTCTAAACGACCAATTGCGATTTCTAGATCTTCGATGTGCGGCAGAGTCACGATACGGAAGTGATCCGGTTTCGGCCAATTGAAGCCCGTACCTTGAACCAATAGCACCTTCTCTTGCTTAAGGAAGTCGAGTACAAACTTCTGATCGTCTTTGATGTTGTACATGTTGGTGTCGATTTTAGGGAACAGGTACATTGCACCTTTCGGTTTCACACAAGAAACGCCAGGGATCTTGTTGATCAGTTCCCATGCACGGTCACGCTGTTCAAGCAGTCGACCGCCTGGAAGAATCAGCTCATTGATACTCTGATAGCCACCGAGTGCGGTTTGGATAGCGTGTTGCATCGGAACGTTGGCACACAAACGCATTGAGGCCAGCATTTCTAGTCCTTCAACGTAGCCTTTCGCTAGGTGTTTAGGGCCTGTTAAGAACATCCAACCACCACGGAAACCACATACACGGTAAGCTTTAGATAGGCCGTTGAACGTGACCATTAATACGTCTTCAGCAAGCGTTGCCACTGAAGTGTGTACCGCACCGTCGTAAAGTACTTTGTCGTAGATTTCATCGGCGAAGATGATCAAACCGTGCTCACGAGCAATCTCAACCACTTGTAATAGGAAATCACGGCTGTATACCGCGCCTGTTGGGTTGTTCGGGTTGATAAGAACGATGCCGCGCGTCTTTGGTGAGATCTTCGCGCGCATGTCGTCTAAATCTGGATACCAATCAGCATCTTCATCACACATGTAGTGAACCGGTGTACCACCAGAAAGCGCAACAGACGCTGTCCATAGTGGGTAATCCGGAGCGGGAACTAAGATTTCATCACCATTATCCAGTAGCGCTTGCATAGACATAACGATAAGCTCTGATGCGCCGTTACCAATGTAAACGTCTTCTACATCAAGGTTACGTAGGCCTTTTTTCTGGTAGTGCTGAACAACCGCTTTGCGGGCTGAATAGATGCCTTTTGAGTCGCAGTAACCTTGAGATGTCGGTAGGTTACGGATTACGTCAACAAGGATTTCATCAGGGGCGTCAAAACCAAATGGGGCGGGGTTACCAATATTAAGCTTCAGTATTTTATGCCCTTCTTCTTCCATGCGCTTAGCATGTTTGAGTACAGGCCCCCTGATTTCGTAGCATACGCTGTTGAGTTTTGACGACATCCCGATATTTTGCATTGCCGATTTCCTGAAATTAATTTAAATACTTTATTAAAGTACCGCAAAATGGCGTTTGATAGAATAAAAATCTGATGAATGTCGCATTTCAGTGTCACGTTTAGCCTTTTTGTTGTCACTCTTTTCTAAATTTTAATTAATCGCTTTCTTGGTTATTGGCTAAGATGAATAAAGGGGCGGGATCGCTTAAAATCACAGGAATGTTGAAAAGATATAGTACATTCTTGATCTAAGTGGGTACTGCCCATAAAGTATCAAACTAATATAATAATAATTTAGATGTGAACGAGGTCGATTTGTCACATTTCCAGCAAACTATCTCCGCTTTGATTGAGCGAGTACAAAATGCCCAAGCAAGCGAAGTTCGTTGTGTTGAAGTTCTAACGCAAAAACCATCGTTTGCATTTATAGAATGGCTTCATGCTCAACCGCTCTTTCCTAAGTTCTACTGGCAGTCACGCGACACTCGTGAAGAGGTTGTTGCGCTCGGACAGTTACATACGTTTTCAGATCCTGCACCCGCGTACGCTATTCTTGGTGAAGACCAACGAATCTGGGGTGGACGCTCGTTTGATGGGCACACCGCAAAGAACCGTCGCTGCATGGAGTCGTTTTTCTTCCTTCCTCAGGTTGAATTGATCCGCTTTGACAATACTTGGTCGCTGGCGGTTAATTTGTCCCCTGATCGCGTTTCTTCTATTAATGCTTTGAATAAGCTTTCTGTAGAAGCCGCGATATTGGCGCCTTTGTCTGCCCATATTGAACAGATCAATCACGTTCCAGAAAGAGAGCAGTGGGGCAACCTTGTCGATAAAGTGCTGCAAGGCATTAGCGATGAAGAGTACAAAAAAGTCGTTTTAGCACGTAAAACCACACTGCAACTCGATGCGCCTATCTGCGCAGCTCAATTACTTAAAGCCAGCTATCTGCAAAATCACCACAGTTTCCACTTTATGTTGGTGCTGGATTCTAAACACAGTTTCATTGGCTCGACACCAGAGCGCTTATATAGCCGACATGGTACGGAGCTTGATACCGAGGCGCTTGCTGGAACCATTGGTCGCGGAGAGAACGCTACTGAGGATATGGAACTGGCCAACTGGCTTTCTCAAGACAGCAAAAACCTCAATGAGAACCAGTATGTGGTCGACGACATCATTGAGCGTCTCACTCCTCATTCTCAAACGGTCCATGTTGAAAAGGATGCGCGTCTAGTGCGCTTGCGTAAGGTGCAGCATTTGAAGCGCAATATCCATGCTCAGCTCAACAATGGCGTTAATGGTGTGCAGTTGCTTGCTGCCTTACAGCCAACTGCTGCGGTGGCGGGTTTACCTCGTAAAGAGGCGATGGATTTCATTCTTGAACACGAACCGTTTGCACGAGGTTGGTATGCAGGCTCTGTAGGCTATATCAGTCATCAGCGAGCGGAATTCTGCGTGGCGATTCGAAGCGCCTTGATTGTAAACGATCAAGTACAACTGTTTGCTGGCGCGGGGATCGTGCCGGGATCGGTTGCCGAACATGAATGGCAAGAGCTGAACAAGAAGATGTCTACTCTGCTTAGCTTAATTTCAGATCACCCTCCATTGGGTGTCGCGTCATGAATCACGACCAAGCCGTATTAAATAGAGTTTGGTGTCACACGTTACTTGAAGAGCTTGCACGCAATGGCGTTGAACATGTTTGTGTTGCTCCGGGCTCTCGCTCAACGCCGCTAACTCTCGAAGCTGAAGCCAACTCCAAGTTAACCTTACACACGCACTTTGATGAGCGTGGTCTTGGGTTTTTAGCTTTAGGCTTAGCAAAGGCTAGCAACAAACCGGTTGCGGTGATTGTGACATCAGGAACCGCTGTGGCGAATTTGCTTCCTGCGACGGCTGAATCTGGGCTGACCCGAGAGAAGCTGATCTTGCTAACCTCTGATAGGCCCATCGACTTGGTCGACTGTGGTGCCAATCAAGCGATTCAGCAGCATGGTATCTTTTCTTCCCATGTAGAAAGTGCTTTAAACCTGCCAAGCCCAACCACACAGATTTCATTGAATTGGCTTCTAACATCGGTTGATAGCGCGCTTGCGAAACAACGCAATGTTGGCGGTGCGATTCATATCAATTGTCCGTTCCCAGAGCCGTTCTATTCTAAGAGTAGTGCTGAGATGTATGCGGATTATACAAAGAGCGTGGCAGCTTGGAGAGCTTCAACCTGCCTTTACTCGAACACTTATTTGCCCAGTCATTTAATCGATCAGCCTGTCTCAGCAAGTGATTATGTCGCTCGTAAAGGCGCAGTGATTATTGGTTCTATCGAGAATGAAGCCGCAATTAAAGCCAAGCAGTTTGCGACAGCTTTGGGCTGGCCAGTATTCTGTGACCCTCAATCGGGTGTCAGTAGTGACTGGAAACACTATGATTTATGGATGCAAAGTGACGCAGCCAAAGCACAGCTTAGTCAGTGTGATTTTATTATCCAGTTTGGTGAGCGCATCGTATCTAAGCGTCTTAACCAATGGGTAAAAGAACAAGCTGCCACATTTTGTTCATCGCAGTACATCGTTGTTTCACCAGATGCACATCGTATTAATCAAGATCATCTGCCTCAAACTCATATTGTCGCTGATATCGAACATTGGTTATCAGAGCAACATCTACCAACGCTGTTGGGAGAACATGCTGGCTGGGCGGCATCTTTGGCGGAAGTCGCGAATACGGTTCAGCAGTTAGCGTTGGCGCAAATCTCTAATAACGACCAACTGACAGAGTTGAGTGTTGCAGTTGACTTGTCGTCTAGACTTAAAGACAGAGAGTTATTTGTGGGAAACAGCTTGATGGTAAGGCTGGTGGATATGCTGTCTTCAATATCTGCGAATCGGGTTTACAGCAATCGTGGTGCATCGGGCATTGATGGCTTGGTGGCGACGGCTGCGGGTGTAGTGAAAGCCAACCAGAACCCCTTATTGATGTTGATTGGCGATACTTCTTTGCTTTACGATCTCAACTCACTGGCTCTGCTGACTCATAATTTAACGCCGATGGTTATTGTTGTGACCAACAATGATGGTGGTGCGATCTTTGATTTATTGCCGGTGCCAGAGCAGCAGAAACAGTCACTTTATCAAATGCCTCATGGTTTCAGTTTTGAACACGCTGCTGCGCAATTCCAGTTGGGATACGCTGCGCCAGAAACCTTGAATTGCTATCAAACCATTATCGAACAACATTTCGAACAGGGTCAGGGTACCTTGCTCGTGGAAGTTAAGACGCCTCCCGAACAAGCGTCTACTTTGCTGAAACAATTCAGTTCAATGCTCACCGAGGCATTAGCCTAAGGACTTTACATGCTTTACTCCGATTATTACCCAGCTGTACAAGATTCTTCTGACAAACCTTTGCTTGTTTTCTTACATGGTTTACTCGGAAGCGGGGATGATTGGAGTGCATGTCATCCATTCCTCGAGGATTTTCCTCTCCTTTGCATAGATTTACCCGGACACGGACAAAGTCGCTTTATCGATCCGGTAGGGTTTGATCATTGCTGTAAGAAAATTGTCCAGTGCATCACATCCCAACTGGCTCTCAACGATCTTCCTGTCGATTATCCTATCGTGGTGATTGGGTATTCTATGGGGGGAAGGCTTGCCATGTATGGGGTAACTAGCCCTTGCTTCGAAACTCTTAACTTAGAGAAAGTCATCATTGAAGGTGGCAACTTTGGCTTGGAATGTGATGAAGAAAGAGCACAAAGGTTAGTACACGATACGCAATGGGCTGTTCGCTTTGCACAGCAGTCGATTGAAGATGTTTTAGACGATTGGTATCAACAAAGCGTCTTTTCTTCACTAAATCATGAGCAAAGACAAACTTTGGTCATAAAGCGTAGTGGTAACCTTGGAGTATCCGTAGCAAATATGTTGTTATCTACTTCGTTAGCTAAGCAACCGGATTTACGTGCCACATTGAAATCTCATGAGCATTTATTGCATTATGTATGTGGAGAAAAAGATCGTAAATTCATGGAGCTAGCTGAGAATAGTGGCTTTGAATATAGTCAGGTGGATTACGCGGGTCATAATGTTCATTTTGAGCAACCAGAGATGTTTTCAAATCTGATCATCCAATGTATCGCCAGTCGTTGATGAACTGACTGAGCGAACCTCTCGTATCAAGCGCTATAGAAAGCAGAGCAACACCGTCGCGACTCTACGCTAGTCGCGCTCTCTAATAGAACAATGGGAATCATCATGGCTAAAACAGTAGGCATCACAGAAGAAGAACTTTACGCAGCCGTTAACTGGCGCGATGAAAGCAGTCAATATGAAGATATTCAATACCACAAGTCTGATGACGGTATTGCGAAAATCACGATTGCTCGCCCTCAAGTGCACAATGCGTTCCGTCCACAAACCGTAAAAGAGATGATCAATGCACTGGCTGATGCTCGTTATGACGAGAAAGTTGGCGTAATCATTTTGACTGGTCTTGGTGAGAAGGCGTTCTGTTCTGGTGGTGACCAAAGTATCCGTGGTGACTACGGCGGTTACCAAGATGACTCAGGTACGCACCACTTGAATGTACTTGATTTCCAACGTCAAATTCGTACTTGTCCAAAACCAGTTATCGCAGCGGTATCGGGTTGGGCAGTCGGTGGCGGTCATGTACTTCACATGATGGCAGACCTTACTATTGCAGCTGAAAACGCGCAGTTCGGTCAGACGGGTCCTAAAGTGGGTTCTTTCGATGGCGGTTGGGGTGCTTCTTACATGGCTCGTATCGTTGGTCAAAAGAAAGCACGTGAAATCTGGTTCTTGTGCCGCTTCTACGATGCACAAGAAGCACTGGACATGGGCCTTGTAAACACCGTTGTTCCTGTTGCTGACCTAGAAAAAGAGACAGTTCGTTGGTGTCGTGAAGTGCTTCAACACAGCCCAATGGCACTGCGTTGCTTGAAAGCGGCACTGAACGCTGACTGTGATGGTCAAGCAGGCTTACAAGAGTTGGCTGGTAACGCAACCATGATGTTCTACATGACAGAGGAAGGCCAAGAAGGCCGCAACGCATTCAACGAGAAACGTCGACCGGACTTCGACAAGTTCCCGCGTAATCCATAGTCTTTCTCCTCTTCAAAATGAGTCGCTAATAGCGGCTCGTTTTGTTTTGATGTTCCCCGTTTTTTAGGAAACTTTATGAACTCAGTGAATTCTCAGCGTCACGCTAAACTTTACCGTTATCAATTACCTATGGATAGTGGTGTGGTTCTTCGTGACAATAAGTTGAACGAACGTGTTGGCTATATCATCCAACTTGAGTGTGATGGTAAAACTGGTTTTGGCGAAGTTGCGCCTTTGCCCGGTTTTAGCCAAGAAGATGCCGAACAAGCTGGCATTCAGCTTCAACACGAATTAGAGCTTTGGAGCCACAATAAGCCTCAAACGCCTTTCGACGAGCTGTATCCTTCTGTCGCGTTTGGCTTTTCAATGGCGATGATGGAATTGCGAGGCGATCTTAACGCTCAAGGTAACTACCAAGCGGCGCCTTTGTGTACAGGCGATCCAGATGAACTGATTCCTGTATTGAATGAGATGGTAGGCGAGAAGGTCGCGAAAGTGAAAGTCGGCCTCTACGAAGCGATTCGCGATGGCATGTTGGTTAGCTTATTCCTTGAGTCGATCCCTGATTTGACTCTAAGACTTGATGCCAACCGTGCGTGGAAGCCAGAGAAAGCGAAGCAATTCATTAAATACATTTCGCCGTCAATGCGCCAGCGTATAAGCTTTATCGAAGAGCCTTGCCAAAAGCCAGAAGACAGTTTGGCCTTTGCCATTGACCATGGTGTGGCGATTGCGTGGGACGAGACACTGCAAGAAGCGGTGCGCAGCCCGGAATTTGATCTTAGCGACCTTACTGGTGTTAAAGCAGTCGTGATCAAGCCAACTCTTATTGGTTCTGTCGAGCGTTGCGTGGCAATCATTGAGCGAGCACAGAAGCTTGGAATGAAACCTGTATTGAGCTCAAGCATTGAGTCGAGCCTAGGTCTGACTCAGATTGCTCGTCTGGCGCAGCAATATTTGCCAAATGAAGTGCCGGGGTTGGATACGATTGGCTTGTTCAAGCAGCAGCTAGAGGTTTCTTGGCCGGGCTGTCAGTTGCCTGTCTCTACGCTTGAAAAGCAACAATTGATTTGGTCTTCTTAGACCGAGCTATTTGAATGGCTATTTAGTTAGCTTAACAAGTTCTTAATCTATTTTTGGTTATCATATGATGCGCCCACAATCTAATCATCCCCCGCTCTGGGTAAAGTGGGCGCAGCAAAACCCACTTCAACCAGCGTTAGTGACCACTCACCGCACTTATACTTGGCAGCAAGTGTTTGTGTTGGTTAGTGAGTACCAACAACAGCTATCTCATCAAGGCCTATCTGAAGGTGATGTACTGACGATTGTTGGTAAGAATCAAGCTGAAGTGATCCCTGTTTATCTTGCCGCACTCAATTTGGGTGTGGTTTGTGCGTTTACGATGCCTCAGCCTAGTTTACGCCTGAAGCAAAAGCTCGATTCCTTATATCAAGCAGATCAACAGAGCTACCTTTGGCTCTTGGGCAATAGCGGAATAGAGCAATCAGAGACTGCCGATTTGAATACTCAGTTGGTGACCTTGCCTTGCCTAAGTGAACTGAAGTTTGATGGTGATGATGAGCAGATAACGACACCTCAAGAATCCAATTTCAATCCGCAAAATCTAGCGAGCATCGTATTCACTTCAGGTTCTACCGGAAACCCAAAAGCGGTCGCTCATACACTTGAGCAGCACCTATGCTCTGCGTCAGGGCTGCTTGAGGTGTTTCGTTATCAACAAGGTGACACGTGGTTACTGAGTTTACCTATGTACCATGTGTCGGGGCTGGCGATAGTTCATCGTTGGTTGGCGGCTGGTGGTTGCATCAAAATAGGCACAGGTCAGCTTGAAACCGATATAGAAGAATGCAGTCATGCTTCATTGGTCGCTACTCAACTACATCGATTGTTAAAGAGTAAGCAAGCACTTACTTTAACGCATGTACTTTTGGGTGGTAGTCATATACCAGAAGCACTTGGGCTCGAAGCTCAACAAATGGGTATCGAAACATGGCTTGGCTACGGCATGACAGAAGCGGCTTCAACAGTGACTGCGAAGCCCGTTGATTCTAGTAATACTGCAGGTATTGTTCTCGATCAACGCCAGTTAAAAATTGAAGATCAACGTATCTTTATTGGTGGCGAGACGCTCGCTTCCGGGTATTACTATCAAGGTAAATTGACGCCATTAGTTGATAAGAACGGCTGGTTTGATAGCAAAGATCTTGGAGAGTGGGTTGATGAGCAAGTGTCGATTATTGGTCGGGCTGATAATCAGTTCATTTCTGGTGGTGAGAACATTCATTGCGAAGAGATTGAGCGAGCACTCAATCAGTTGTCTGTGGTTAATCAGGCGTTTATTGTTCCTATTGAAGACGATGAGTTCGGGTTTCGACCTGTCGCTATTGTGGATTGTGCTGATTTGCCAACCAAAGAGTGGTTTGTTGAGCAATTGAATGGCCGTCTTGAACGGTTCAAATTTCCTGTTGAGTATTATCGAATGCCTAAGCAAGAACAACAGGGTATTAAGGTCTCACGCGCTGGATTGGCATCTTGGTTGTCTCAGCATAGGAGTTAAAGGTAAGCGCTTACCTCGACGTTATTTGCGAAGTTGTTAGGTGACTAAGCTGTCAGGCGGTTAGTTAATTTAGCAATTAGATAGTTCAAAACAGAATTTATTATCTTTATAACCATCCATCATAATAAGCCCTATAAATAACGGATTATAGAATAAGGTCTTATTATGAAAATTGCCCTCATCATTGCGGTTTTACTGCAGATAGGCCAAGCGGTCACTTCGTCAGGATTGACTCGCTCGTTGGCTGAACTCACCGCATTTGTGTTGGTTGTGGTACTTGTTTTAATGAAAAGAGAGAGCAAGAAGAGTGATAAGCCCCTGTTTGATTCGTGATTGTTACAACAAAGAATACCCTTACCACAAACGATAAAGGCAAAGCCCATTGGAGCTTTGCCTTTTTGTTTTGTTGCTCGCTAACTTGAGTGTCTAGTTCACCGAACAAACATCTAAAGCGTTTCTATGCGGGCTAAGCGAGAGTTAACCACGCCAATGAACCCGTTGAGATCATGACCCACATTGTAATACCAAACATCAGTGGTTTCGGCCCTGCCGCTTTTAACTTCTCAACTGAAATACCACAGCCAATTAAGAACAAACACACGACCAGTGCTCGCTTAGACACATCAAAGATTCCTTGATAGACCATCTCAAATTGTGGCAGTAAGTCACTCACCGCGATAGCGGCGCAATAGAAGAAAATGAAGTAGGGAACCGTAATCTTCTTTTGATCGTTCTTGAAGATCATCGCACTAATTAAAGCGATAGGGATGATCCAAAGTGCGCGAGCGAGCTTCAATGTTGTCGCTGTCGTCAGTGCTTCTTCGCCATACGCTGAAGCTGCACCTACTACAGAAGACGTATCGTGAATCGCTATCGCTGCCCAAGTACCAAATGTTTGTTGGCTGAGCTCAAGCGCGTGACCAATCATCGGGAATAAGAATAGAGCAACCGAGTTCAACACGAATACGGTAGCTAATGCCAAGCCAATCTGTTCATCGTCTGCTTTGATCGCGGGTGCCACTGCTGCTATCGCGCTACCACCACAAATCGCGGTACCAGAAGATATAAGATAGCCCGTAGTGCGGTCTAGCCCCATTTGTTTCGCCAAGAACCAACCAATGACTAATGTACCGATAATCGTCGTTACAATGAGCCCAATACCATCGCCTGTTACTGCTAATGCTTTTTCAAACTGAATACCAAAACCCAAGCCAACAATAGAGTAGGCCAGTAGCTTTTTGGTAAGCTTGCCGACTTCCAAGTGTTCAGGGACTAATCCTAAACTAGCAAGCAGGAAACCGATAACCAGGGCTGTCGGTGAGCTAACCCAAGGCGTTAAGCAAAACAGTGCAGCAAGATAAAATGGAACGGACTTTTTTAGGTTCATTGTATTTAGAGTCTTGTTTTGTTGTGGCGTTATTGTGATGAGACCACTATACGTTCAATAAAATGATAAGTAAGTCTAAATGAATTGAACAAACGTTAAGGAAAACTTAACGCTTGTTCAACTGATATGAATAAAGGGCTGGTTAACTAGCGTAATGATCCGCGAAGGTCAGAGACTGACTGTCGAAGCGTTTCACAAGAGGCTTGTTTAGGTGAAATCGGCTCGCCAGCTTCTATCTCTAGCTTAGTCCAGAAGCGAGTGGGTAACCCTTTGCAGGCACGGCCTTTGTAACGACTAAAGTAGCTACCCCATAATCCTTTAAGAGCCATAGGAATCACTGGGACAGGGGAACGTTTGATGATCAGCTCCATACCACGCATGAACTCAGCCATTTCGCCATCAGAGGTGAGCTTTCCTTCTGGGAAAATACACACGATGTGACCTTCATGCAGGGCACGCTCTACTTCTTTGAAAGCGTTTCGAATCGAGTTGCGGTTGGTCGCGGAGATTGGAATCACCCCAGCTCTTTTCAAGAAGCGTCGAATTGGCGGCAACTTGGTGTAATCCTCTTCCATCACAAAACGGATCAAGCGAGGGCAAACCGCACTCAGCAGCAGTGCATCCATATAACTCACATGGTTGCAGACAATCAACGCACCGCCCTTTTCTGGCAGGTGATGTAAGTTCTTATGTTTAACTCTGTACATGGTGTGAGTGACCACCCACGTAAAGAAGCGGAAAGCGTAGATAGGCACCTGATAAAACAGGTACAGCATCACCAAAGTGTTGCCCACTGCGAGCAAGATAAACAGCTGCGGAATTGAAAGATCTAGAACACTAAGGCAAACAATACCTAATACCGCACTTCCCACCATGAACAGTGAGTTGTAGATATTGAGCCCGGCAATCACTTGGGCACGCTCGTCGGGCTTGGCACGTAACTGCATCAGTGAATACAGAGGAACAATAAAGACACCGCCAGAGATACCCAGAAGCAGAAGGTAAGCAAACAGTGGCCACAGCTCTGAGTAGGTTACGAATTGATGGAAAGAACTAAAGTCAGGCAAAGACTCCGGGATGGATATCGCCATCAGAAGACCGAAGATCGAGATACCTAAGCTGCCCATTGGCACGATGCCGATTTCAATTCGGTGATTAGATAACTTATCACAAGCTAAAGAGCCGATTGCAATGCCTACCGAGAATAGTGCCAGTAAAAAGGCGACGGAGCTTTCAGTGCCGTTTAGATGCAGTTTAGTGAAGTTGGGAAACTGAGTTAGGTAAGCCGCACCAAGGAACCAGAACCAGCTGATAGACATCAGAGCTTGAAAGGTCGGGCGATCTTTTTTTGCAATCGCCAGTGTCGCGCGGGTCAGTTTTACAGGTTGCCACTTTACTTTAAGGTCTGGTGCATTACTTGGCGCTTGTGGGATAAACCAGCTTGATACATAGCCAAGCACGGCGAACGAAACAATACACACCGCAGCAATGAGCTTCGCGCCTTCTTCAGATGCAATGATGCCTGCGCCGAGAGTACCAATCAGGATCGCTAAGAATGTACCTGTCTCGACGAGAGCGTTACCAGATACCAGTTCTTTTGTTTCTAATTGTTGTGGAAGCAGGGCGTATTTCACCGGGCCAAAGAAAGCACTCTGCGTTCCCATAAGGAACAGGAGCAGAAGTAATATTCCGTAGCTTTCGTAGATGAATCCGATCGCACCCAGTGACATGATCACTACTTCGAGGAGCTTAACTTTACGGATAAACCACGATTTTTCGTATTTGTCGGCCAGTACACCAGCCAAAGCTGAAAATAGGAAGAAGGGCAGAATAAAAAGGCCAGCGGCCAAATTAATGAATAGATTGCTGGAAATAGGCAGCGTGTCTACGCTTGCGAAAGCAACAAACAGTAACAGGACATTTTTGAATATGTTGTCGTTAAAGGCTCCTAGAAATTGGGTAATAAAGTAGGGTAGGAACCTTTTTTGCGTTAACAGCGAAGATTGGCTGCTGTTGTTCATTGTCTTTCCTTGGATGATTACCAGTTGGTTAAGTAGTTTGAGACTAGGTTATTGATCAGCTCTTTACCATCAATAGGCTCAGAGGCGAAAAATTTATCATCAACGCTAAGTAGAGTAATTCCGTGTACTCCAGACCATAATACACGGCTGGCTTTAACGACTTCGCTTTTCGTATGTTCAGGAGCAATCGCTACTAGCAACTGTTCTAGCATGCCTGTCATTCTATCGATGCGGTTCGATTGCCATTCAGGAAGGTTTTCACCGTTCATGTTGTGCTCAAAGATAAGCTGCCAACGGTGAGGGTGTCTCTGTGCAAAATCGTGGTAGCAGTAGGCAAGGTTGAATAGAGCTTGTTGAGGGTTGCTCGATTGTTCAACAGTTGCAGCGGATTCTGACGCCAGTTCATCTAATGTTTGAGCGACCACATGCAAAAGCAGTAGGTTGTAATTACCAAATACATTTACTAAGGTACTTGGAACGTAACCAATCATATTGGCGATTTTACGTAGACTTAGCTCGTGATAAGAGTGCTCTTCTAAGAAGTCGGTTACCGTTTTTAAGGTTAATTGCACTAATTGTTCGCGAGTATGATCGTTTCGTCTTGCCATGGGGACTTTCTATTAAATGAACATCGTTCAATATTTTAATGCTGCCCCAGAGTGCCGTCAATCCCTTCGCTAGTTTAGTAATCAATTAATAGCCGCAATATTATGATACATGTGTAAACACGGTGAATATTTCATTGTTCTTTGTTAACGAGTATGATTAAGGTGTCGAAAGATAAAAAACCTATAAAGGATAATAATGAAACGATTTTTCTCACTAGTCGCGATCCTGTTGGTAACAGTCGCGGTGACGCCAATCGCGGAAGCGAAAAAGTTTGGTGGTGGTAAGTCATTTGGCAAAAGCTTTAAAACGGCTCCAGCACCAAAACAACAAAACACGAATTCGATCCGTCAAGATCAAACGGGTAAGAACACAGCAGCTAACTCTAGCAAGAAAGGCCTTATGGGCGGTCTGCTAGGTGGTTTACTTGCTGGTGGTCTTTTAGCTGCATTCTTTGGTGGCGCATTTGAAGGTATCCAGTTCATGGATATTCTGATTATGGGTCTGATTGCTTTCCTAGCGTTTAAATTTCTACGCGGAATGTTGGGTGCGAAGCAGGGCTCAATGAATCAGCAGAATGCACGTGGTCAACAGCCAGCATTCGGCGGGATGGGTCAGAACAAGTTTGAACAACCTAAGCAACAGCCAAATGTTCATAACTTCGAGCAAGCACAACCTCAAACACAAGGCGCTGCTGGTGGTTTCGGTTTTGGTGCACAAAGCGATGTTCCACATAACTACCCACCGGGCTTTGATCAAGCGGCATTCATCAACGGTTCTCGTGAGCACTACCGTACACTGCAAGGTGCATGGAACCACAATGAGCTAAACACGATTGAAGAATACGTATCTCCAAGCCTATTTGAAGACCTAAAAGCTGAGCGTAATAAGCTAGACGGTGATCAGCACACAGACGTAATGTACGTTGATGCTGAAATCGTTCGTGCAGACCACGATGGTAGCAAAGCACAGCTAAGCCTTCAGTTTAGCGGTCGTTACCGTGACACAGCGGATGGCGTTGAAGAAGATATCACTGATATCTGGCACCTAGAGCGTGACCTAACAACTAACAATGCACCTTGGTTAATTGTTGGTATTCAAGGTTAATTCCAGGATTTAACTCAACATCAATAGGATGTAGTTATTCGGAATGACACCAAATAATAGAAAGCCCCTGCTGAGAAATCAGCAGGGGCTTTTTTGCGTCTAATGATATGTATCTTAGTTAAAGATTGGATTAACCTGAGACTAACTAACTGATTTTATTTGGATGTAATGAGTAATGACAAAGTTCTTTGAACCCGTATTGGAGCCTGAGGTTACTTTGCAGCAGAAACAGATAATTGCGAACGAATGCGAAGAACATATATCGACCCATTGTTTAGGCTGCGCTGCTTATCTGGCTTGTGAGCGTCATGCAGAAGTATGGGATCACTGATGTTTGAATGGGCTAGATCGCTTAGTTATTTGTAGGAGCGGGTTAGTGTTTAGGAAGTTGAGGGTTGTTTTAGAAGACACGTTTAGTAAGAGATAAAGCTCAGAAACGAAAAAAGCCAACTCAATGAGTTGGCTTTTCGATTTTCCAATTAAGGAGAATATGGTGGAGGGAGACGGATTCGAACCATCGAAGGCAGTGCCGGCAGATTTACAGTCTGCTCCCTTTGGCCACTCGGGAACCCCTCCAGGGTGTGT
>NZ_JBFSRM010000005.1:0-25180 GCF_041465805.1 Vibrio sp. 10N.239.311.G01 | reverse complement strand
GCCGGCAGATTTACAGTCTGCTCCCTTTGGCCACTCGGGAACCCCTCCAGGGTGTTTTTTCCTAACTCATAATGGATAGGCTAAAGAGATGTTTTTCCCAACGCATCTCTCAAGTGCGGAGCGCATCATAGCAAACACGCTAAACCTGTAAAGGGTTTTTCTTATGGTTTTGTGTTAAATGCTGCCTTTTTGGGCAAAGATGGCGAAAAGTACGCATATTGCTCGTGAAGTGAACATCTATACTAAGGTTTACGTACTGATAGGTAACACCTTGAGGTGACTGGCTTTCTGTATTGTGTTCAATGTGTCTAAAACATGATGAAACGTAAATGGAATTTAATCTAGATTTACACTTCTTGACGTTACAGCATTCATCAGTTGATAGAATACGGTTAATTTCATTTATAGATAATAATACCAATCGTAGTAAATAACGTGTCATCTTAGCTTGCTAAAATGCTCGAGAACAGCGTCAGATATTTTGATTGTAGAATAACTACTTATCGAAACTATCTGTTGAAAAGAGCTGCCTTGTTCTCAAGCTTTTCCCTAAGCTATTTCTGACCACTTACTCACTGTGATTGGTACAAACTTACTTGCAGACCATTATTATGAAGCATAAATCTGTTTTAACCCTGCTTAGCTTGTCTATTCTTATGGCGTCTCCAGCCGTACTTGCTAAACGTATGGGCCCTAGCACTGTCACTGTTGTTACTGAGCAGGTTGATATTCACCAAGTTAGCCAATCTCTTTCGTTGGTCGGTAAGTTAGAAGCCGAGCAATCGGTAATGATCACTTCTGAAGTGGCTGGCAGAGTGGACTCTATCAACATTAAAGCCAATCAAGATGTCACTAAAGGGCAGATGTTGGTTCAGCTTGATGACGACAAAGCGAAAGCGGCGGTTGCAGAGGCTCAAGCTTATCTAAAAGACGAGCAACGTAAGCTAGCGGAATTTCAACGCCTAGTGAAACGTAACGCGATCACGCAAACTGAAATTGACGCTCAGAAAACGAACGTAGAGATTGCCAACGCTCGTTTAGCTGCTGCAAATGCCAATCTGAAAGATCTTCACATCAGCGCGCCATTCTCGGGCACTGTTGGTTTTATCGACTTTAGCCGCGGTAAAATGGTGACAGCAGGTACTGAACTCGTGACCTTAGATGACCTATCGGTAATGCAATTAGATCTGCAGATCCCGGAGCGCTACCTTTCTAAACTGTCTAAAGGTATGAAAGTAACGGCTCGCACTAGCGCATGGGGCGACACTCAGTTCACTGGTACTGTAGTAGGCATTGATTCTCGTATTAACGCTGAAACCTTGAACCTTCGAGTTCGAATCCACTTCGACAACAATAATGATTATCTAAAGCCAGGTATGTTAGTGGCGGCGGATATGGACTTCCCACCAGTGGAAGCGCCAATCATTCCAGTTCAAGCGCTTGAGTATTCAGGTACGAAGCGTTTCGTTTATGTTATCGACGAAGATAATAAAGCAACTCGCACAGAAGTTTTCCTTGGGGCACGTATCGATAACGAAGTCGTGATCGACAAAGGCATCGAAATTGGCCAGAAGATCGTGGTGCAAGGTATCGTGAACATGCGTGACGGCGTCTTGGTTCAAGAGCTTGCCGTTAATCGCCCAGCTGATGCAGCAAGTGATAAAAAAGCACAAGAAGGCGCTAACTAATGTTGTTATCTGATGTTTCTGTAAAGAGACCAGTAGCGGCCGTCGTATTGAGCCTACTATTGGTTGTGTTTGGTATTGTCTCTTTCAATAAGCTCGCGGTTCGTGAGATGCCAGATATTGAAAGCCCGGTAGTATCGATCAGTACTCGTTATGAGGGTGCGTCTGCCACCATCATTGAAAGCCAAATAACCTCCAACCTTGAAGACCAGTTATCCGGCATCAGTGGTATCGATGAGATCGAATCCACAACGCGTAACGGTATGTCGCGTATCACGATTACTTTTGAGCTTGGTTACGACCTCAATACCGGTGTGAGTGATGTTCGTGATGCTGTAGCTCGTGCGCAGCGTTCATTGCCAGATGAAGCCGACGACCCAATTGTTTATAAGAACAATGGTAGTGGTGAAGCTTCGGTCTACATCAACTTAAGTTCGACGGAGATGGACCGAACGCAGTTAACCGACTACACCGAACGTGTGTTGATTGACCGCTTTAGTTTGATTTCTGGCGTGAGCTCGGTGGATATCTCAGGTGGCTTGTACAAAGTAATGTACGTGAAGCTGAAACCTGCGCAGATGGCGGGTCGTGGCGTTACTACCTCGGACATCACTTCTGCTCTGAACAGTGAGAACATTGAAAGCCCAGGTGGTGAAGTACGTAACGATGCGATTGTGATGTCGGTTCGTACCGCTCGTTCATATACCCAAGCTGAAGATTTTGAGTACCTTGTTGTTAAGCGTGCCTCTGATAACACACCTATCTACTTAAAAGACGTTGCTGATGTTTACATTGGGGCAGAAAACGAGAACTCGACCTTTAAGAGTGACGGCGTTGTTAACGTTAGTATGGGGATTGTGCCTCAGTCAGATGCGAACCCACTTGAGGTTGCTGACTTGGTCCATAAAGAAGTCGAAGCAATTCAAAAGTTCTTGCCAGATGGTACTCGTTTAGCTGTCGATTATGATTCAACTGTCTTTATCGATCGTTCGATCTCAGAGGTTTACAGCACACTCTTTATTACGGGTGGTTTAGTTATCCTCGTGCTTTACGTCTTCATTGGTCAAGCGCGTGCAACGCTGATTCCAGCAGTGACCGTTCCTGTATCGCTAATCTCGTCGTTTATTGCGGCGTACTACTTCGGCTTCTCTATCAACTTGATTACCTTGATGGCACTTATCCTGTCTATAGGTCTGGTGGTTGATGACGCTATCGTAGTGGTTGAGAACATCTTCCACCACATTGAACGTGGTGAATCGCCACTGCTTGCGGCTTATAAAGGGACGCGTGAAGTAGGATTCGCGGTAATCGCAACAACGCTTGTATTGGTGATGGTATTCCTGCCAATCTCGTTCATGGATGGCATGGTCGGTCTCCTGTTTACGGAGTTCTCGGTACTGTTGGCGATGTCGGTGATCTTCTCGTCGCTAGTCGCATTGACGTTAACACCGGTTCTGGGTAGTAAAATTCTGAAAGCGAACGTGAAACCAAATCGCTTCAATCGATTTGTAGAACGTGTGTTTGGCAAGCTAGAAGCCGGGTACAAAGCGGTATTGCGCCGTGCTTTAAACTGGCGTTGGGCAGCTCCAATCATCATTATCGCGTGTATGGGCGGTAGCTATGGCTTGATGCAACAAGTGCCGTCGCAACTGACGCCTCAAGAAGACCGTGGTGTTATCTTTGCGTTTGTTCGTGGTGCTGATGCAACCAGTTACAACCGTATGTCTGCCAATATGGACATCGTTGAAGAGCGCCTAATGCCGCTGCTTGGTCAAGGTTTCTTGAAGTCATTTAGTATTCAATCACCAGCGTTTGGTGGTAATGCGGGCGACCAAACGGGCTTCGTTATCATGATCCTGGAAGATTGGGATGAACGTGATGAAACCGCTCAGGAAGCGTTGAACGAAGTACGTAAATCTTTAAATGGTATTCCTGATGTACGTGTATTCCCATTTATGCCGGGCTTCAAAGGTGGTTCAAGTGAGCCTGTTCAATTCGTACTGGGTGGCTCTGATTACTCTGAGCTTCAGAAATGGGGCGAACTGTTAAAGCAAGCGGCTGAAGACTCTCCAATGATGGAAGGTGCGGACATCGATTACTCTGAGAAAACACCAGAGTTATTGGTAACCGTAGATAAACAACGTGCAGCCGAGCTAGGCGTTAGCGTTTCGGATATTTCAGATACGTTAGAGATCATGCTTGGCGGCCGTAGTGAAACCACTTTCGTTGACCGTGGTGAAGAGTATGACGTATACCTTCGTGGTGATGAGAACAGCTTTAATAATGCTAATGACTTGAGCCAAATCTACATGCGAACTCAGTCTGGTGAGCTGGTTACACTCGATACGTTGACGCACATTGAAGAAGTGGCATCCTCGATTCGTTTGTCGCACTACAACAAGCAGAAATCGGTGACCATCAAAGCGAACCTAATGGAAGGCTACACGCTGGGTGACGCACTTGATTTCCTTGATGAACAAGCGATTGAACAGCTACCGGGCGATATTTCAGTGAGTTACTCTGGCGAGTCAAAAGACTTTAAAGAGAACCAATCAAGTATCTTAGTGGTATTTGCGCTAGCGATGCTGGTCGCGTACTTGGTACTGGCCGCGCAGTTTGAAAGCTTCATTAACCCGCTGGTGGTGATGTTCACTGTACCTATGGGTATCTTTGGTGGCTTCTTAGGTTTGGTGTTGATGAATCAAGGGCTCAATGTCTACAGCCAGATTGGTATGATCATGTTGATCGGTATGGTGACCAAAAACGGTATCTTGATCGTAGAGTTTGCTAACCAACTTCGTGACCGTGGCATTGAGTTTGAAAAGGCGATCATTGATGCTTCGGCTCGACGTTTACGTCCAATCTTGATGACGGCGTTCACCACACTAGCCGGTGCAATCCCATTAATTACTTCAACGGGCGCAGGCTATGAAAGCCGAGTGGCAGTGGGTACGGTTATCTTCTTCGGTATGGGTTTCGCGACACTGGTAACTCTGTTCGTAATCCCTGCGATGTATCGACTGATTTCTGGCTCAACACGCTCTCCGGGTCATGTGGAAGCGGTTCTAAATAAAGAGCTGAGCCATGACAACGTGGGAAGAAGCAGTCACGGTTAATGAACACGCACGGCTAATGAACATGGAATAGTGTAACAATATTGAAAAGCCTGCGTTTGCTCCTAGCGAATGGCAGGCTTTTTTTGTATAACAAACAGAGCTCAACGAATTAATACAATAAATCGAATAAAGGAAAGTAAAGTGGCTGAATTTAAATACAAAGATCTTTCTCAAGAAGAACAAGATAAGCTAGATGCAGCAACCTTTCGTCGCCTGTTAGCACACCTAGACAACAATAAGGATGTTCAGAACATCGACCTTATGATCTTGGCTGGCTTCTGCCGTAACTGTTTCAGCAAGTGGTATAAAGCGGAAGCTGAGCAACAAGGCCTAGACTTGGATATCGATGACGCTCGTGAGCGCGTATACGGCATGACTTACGATGAGTGGAAACAAAACCATCAGCCAAAAGCGACACCTGAGCAACTAGCGGCGTTTGAAGCGAAGCAGAAGCCAGAATAATTTGTTCTCGCTAGAAATTGATGAATAGAATAAACCAAAAAAGAGCCCATCAAGGGCTCTTTTTATTTTTGCGTCGGTGTTTGTTCTGTGGTTAAGCCAACTCACCCGTTTGCGAGAAAGCTTCTAGCTTCGCTGCATAAGGTTGTAGGTCACCGATATTCAGATTTACCCACTCGTCATTAAAGTAAGTGTCTAGGTAACGTTCACCGCTGTCACATAGCAAAGTCACGATAGACCCTGTTTCGCCACGCGCTTTCATCTCACTGGCTAGCTGAAGCACACCGTACATGTTAGTACCGGTTGATGCGCCAACCTTGCGACCAAGAATTTCAGATAACCAATGTGTCGTTGCGATACTTGCTGCGTCTGGGATTTTTCGCATTTCGTCAACCACACCAGGAATGAAGCTTGGCTCTGCTCGTGGGCGACCAATACCTTCAATCTTGCTGAATGTATTGCCTTTCACGTTCGCATTGCCTGTTTGGAAGTATTCGTGGAATACAGAGTTTTCAGGGTCGACAACACAAAGCTTAGTTTCATGCTGTTGGTAGCGAATGAAGCGGCCGATAGTTGCAGAAGTACCGCCAGTACCTGGGCTCATTACTACCCAAGCTGGAACTGGGTGATCTTCCATCTGCATTTGATTGAAAATCGAGTTCGCTATGTTGTTGTTACCACGCCAGTCGGTTGCGCGCTCAGCGTAAGTAAATTGATCCATGTAGTGACCATTCAATTCTTCTGCTAAACGGCGAGACTCATCGTAAATTTCATCTGAGCGGTCCACAAGATGCGCTTGGCCGCCGTAGAATTCAATTTGCTCGATCTTTTTCTTCGCTGTGCATTTTGGCATTACCGCGATAAATGGAAGGCCAAGTAGGCGAGCAAAGTACGCTTCAGATACCGCAGTGCTACCCGATGAAGATTCAATGATCGTTGTTTCTGGGCCAACCCAACCGTTACAGATAGCGTATAAGAACAGAGAACGCGCTAAGCGGTGCTTCAAAGAGCCCGTTGGGTGTGTGCTTTCATCTTTAAGGTAAACATCAATGCCTTCGATACTTGGTAGATCGAGCTTGATAAGGTGCGTATCCGCTGAGCGTTGGTAGTCCGCTTCAATTTTACGAATCGCGTTGTTAATCCATTGATGGTCAGTGCACATAAACGTTCTCCTGATCGAGTGTAGGAATTCTTTGTAATTGGTATGGTTCTAATTTATCTATAATCGGAGAGAAAAACTTTGCCATATTTGCTTTGTTTTGCTTAAATTGTAGAAAATTATTCTCTTTAAATGCGATTTGGTGAAAGTGTGATAGATGCCGTAGATAAAAAAATATTAGGGTTACTGCAAGAAGACAGCACCCTGTCATTGAACGATATTTCTGAAGCGGTCAATCTCACTACAACGCCTTGTTGGAAAAGGCTTAAGCGCCTCGAAGAGAACGGTATTATTGAGAAAAGGGTCGCGTTATTGAACCCGGAAAAACTGGATCTTTCCTTTACTGCGTTCGTATTGGTGAAAACCAGTGATCATTCTCATGAGTGGTATGGTCGTTTTGTGAATACTGTGTCGGAATTTCCAGAAGTGATGGAGTTCTATCGTATGGCTGGCGAATATGATTATATGATGAAGGTTCAGGTTAAAGACATGAAGTGCTTTGATGATTTCTATAAGCGCTTGGTGAATAGCATTGATGGTATCTCTAATGTGACCTCGACGTTTGCGATGGAACCATTAAAGTACACGACAGCATTACCGCTTTAAGCTGCCCCTAGTAATAGATTAACTATCGCTTTAGTTTAGATATCGCCTCTGCGATAAAGAAAAGGATTATTCATGTTTGCAAAAGTATCTACCGCTATCCAGCTAGTATTGGCGGTTGCCATTTTTTACTTGGGTTACACCATCTACTCGTTTACCAATAAAGTCGGTGAAATCGTTGATACTTATCCGCAAGTTATCGAAGACATTTCGGGCCTCACGAAAGGGCTCAAAGTAGAAGAGCTATTAGCGCTTGCTGAACATGTCAGCGATCTTGCTCCTCAGGTGTTAAACACTGTCGAAGAAGTTAGAAAGACGATCGATGACGTGAATCAAACAGTAGCCTCGGTCGACAACAAAATCCCTGCGATATTAGATGAAGTCAAAAATGTTCGAACGGAAGTCGAGCAGGTAAGAACCGATGTTATTCCTCCAACATTAACGGAATTAAAGAGATACCGCGTAGATGTAATGCCACCAATGCTCGCTGAAAGTAAGTCTTACCGCGAACAGACTATTCCTGTCATCGTCACTGAATCTGAAATGCTACGAGCGGAAGTCCCAGGTATTTTGGCGCAAGCTAATTTGTTAGCTGATAAGAGTAAAGAGCTCGCTCAGGGAGCCGCAGAGGGCGCGGTGAAAGGCGTAGTGTTATCGCCATTTAACCTACTGCGTGACGCAGGTGATGGTATCAAAACGCGAGTTCAGAGCGAGTTTGAGCCAACGTTAGAAGTTGAGTAGGTTTAATGATTTTTAGGTGACGAATTTTCTTAAGCGTCATTAAAGAAAGAGGCTAGGTATTAAACCTAGCCTCTTTTTGTTTGTGCATATTTGTGGCTTGTAAGAAGCGTTTATCCGCTATTTATTTGAGCGCTACTTAGTAAAACGCATCACACCTTCTTGTACTGCTGTCGCTACGAGCTCACCTTTCTGGTTGAAGATCTCGCCGCGCACTAGGCCGCGAGTGTTCGCCGCCGTTGGGCTTTCAATCGCATAAAGCAGCCATTCATCCATCTTGAATGGGCGATGGAACCAGATTGAATGGTCAATCGTCGCTACTTGGAAGTTTGGCGTCATGATAGAGACTTCATGCGGGTGAAGCGCCGTCACCAAGAATCCCCAGTCCGATGCGTAAGCAAGCAAGTATTGGTGAATCAAGTGGTTGTCTGGCATTGCGCCATTCGCTCTTACCCAGAGGTACTGTTTCGCTTCCGTCTTCTTAGGTTTCAGTGGATTTACCACCGTCACCGGGCGCATCTCAATCGGCTTTTCGCCACAGAAGGTTTTGCGCAGTTTCTCTGGTAAGAATTCCGCAATGTGGCTTGCTAATTCAGTTTCTGAGGCAAAGTTCTCTGGTCCCGGAATATCAGGCATTGAAATCTGGTGCTCAAACCCTGGCGCATCGCCATGATAAGAAGCAGTGAGATAGAAAATAGGGCGGCCATTTTGAATCGCTTTTACACGGCGTGTGCTAAAGCTGCGTCCATCTCGTAGGTTCTCAACATCGTAAATGATTGGCTTTTCAGGATCGCCGGGAAACAGAAAATAACTGTGGAACGAGTGAACACTACGGTCGTCTTGAACGGTATAACGAGCAGCAGAAAGCGCTTGTCCCAATACCTGACCGCCGTATACCTGTGGTAGGCCTAGGTTCTCACTTTGCCCACGGAATAAACCTTCTTCCAGTTTTTCTAGCTGAAGTAAACTTAGTAATTCTTGTAAAGGTTGACTCATCGCCAGCATTCCTCTTCGTAAAATGGGTGTCAGATTATGGTGTTAATCATTTAGCTTAGTCAGATATCTGTCAATAAATCATAGGGTTTCAAGACAGAATATGAAAGCTCTCTTATAATTGGTGAGTAGATTTGCCGAGTCCGGCAAACATGTTGAGAGAAATTGAATATGAAAAAGGCTCTAATTCTTATTACGTCTTTAGTATCGTTTGGCCTACTTGTTGGTTGCCAAGCAACATCAGAAACGAGCGCTTCTCAGGAAGTGGTTGCAGAGAACACTCAAGTGATTTCAGGAACAGTAAGCTACCGTGAAAGAATTGCATTGCCAGAGAATGCAGTGGTTACCGTTACGCTAGAAGATATCTCACTGGCTGATGCACCATCGACGGTTATCGCAACTCAAGAGTTCACCACAGACGGTAAGCAAGTACCGTTCGCATTCGAGCTGAGCTACGACAACGACAAAATTAAAGCTAACCACCGTTACAACATGCGCGCATCGATTCATGTTGACGGTAAACTGCGTTTCATAACGGACACGATTAAGTCAGTAATTACTGATGTAGAAAATACACAGCAAGCAGACCTACGTTTGGTTGGTGTTCGTTAATCAGAAATCGGTGCCACTGTTAAGGCATCTTGATTGGCTTAACTTAGCCAGTTGAATTAGCGATTAATGGCAGCTTTAGGGCTGCCATTTGTATATTCTGAGTTTGATCTTTCCTGCATCACTCACCTCAACCCCTTCTTTAACCAAATGCTGCTTTTGTCGGTCGAACGAATCACCCTTTAAAGATATTTCACCCTTGCTGTTGATTACCCGATACCAAGGCAGTTTGCTACCTTCTGGCAGGTTACCCAGCGCTTTACCAACATGGCGCGCATAGCCCGGAAATCCTGAAAAACGTGCGATGTCTCCATAAGTTGTTACTTTCCCATATGGAATTTGGTGAATCACAGCAAAGATTTGAGGCAAAAATTGGTCCATACTAAATGTTCCTAGTTCATTAATACCACGGATCGGTAGAAGGAGAGGGCTATGGTATTTACAACGTTTCAGTTCTTGATAACCACATTATTAGCGGTTGTCTGCGCGAGAGCAATCAGTTTAAGTGAGGGAGATATCCCAGTACTTGCAATGGTCATTCCTGCTTTATGGATTTTGCCGCAAGGAGGCATCGCAGGATTAGCTTTGCTTGTCTCCATGACCACTTATGGATTAACGCTACCGCTACAACCCATAACGCTCTCAGTCAGTGTATGGGTATTATTCCCACTATTGATGGTGGTCTTTTCAAAACGCAGCAGTTTGTCGGTCGTGATTATTTCTGGCTTGATCGTCGCAACGCTACAAGTCGGGATTATGGTGACCCAATCCGCAGGTAAGCTTGAAGGCGTTCCTTGGGTTACCACACTACAAACCTTGTCAATCATCGTTATTTGGTGGGCGGCAAATCATCTTAAGCCAGCCAGCCGACACAGCTGGTGGTCATTAGGCTTGATACTTCCATTATGGATGGCCGATTTACCTTATGCCGCTTTGGTTGCTTTGTGTGTAACGGGCATCATGGCATCGATGGAAACACTGACGCGCTTGAAAACCTTCCGCTGGAATAAACTATTGTGTTGGACATTGCCGACGGTTGGTTTTGCGGCACTGGTGATTACCCCAAGCATCGAAGTGCCTAGTCCAGTCTTTGTGGTGTGGTTATGTCTATTAGGCACCGCGTGGATGACAGACTACATCATTCGTACAGAAGATAACGAAGACATCGATATCTAGTACGTAGATAACCCGAACCTTACAAATGCAGGTAAATGGTGAATTTACCTGCGATTTTCTAGTGGTTTGAATAAAGGATAAGCACTTAGACAGCAATTGTTCAAAAATAGGGTGGAAGGGCTTGCAATGGTTGCTGTGATGCTTAATAATCCAATCACTCTTTGAGGCAAGCCTCTTAGAAAACGAATCTATGGGGGCCTGGTCCTCCCGCAACAATAGCTCGTGAACTCGGTCAGGCCTGGAAGGGAGCAGCCGCAGCGAGTGACTTGTGTGCCGGGATGTGGCTGGGTTCCCACCCTTTAAAAAAGCCGCTCTTCATGAGCGGCTTTTTGCTATCTGCAATTTATGTAACGTTCCCACCCATCTCGTTTGTACTTGGACTTTATTCGATAGATTCAAAGCTTTTATATAGACACTAATTAATAGGCTTGATATTTAAAATAAATATAAATTAATGGTCTATTGATATTCTTAAGATTATATCTCGCGAAATTCTTCAAAGTTTTAGTTAGTAGATTGTCAATTTTCTTAGATCGCGCGAATAAAACCAATATACGACTGAAGGTGCTCTTTAATGGCTATGGTGCATAGTGTACCCTTTACTGAGAGAGAGTTTGATAAAAGTTAAATATGAACATCTATATCTTTAATAAGACTGTAGCGTGTTTACTATACTTCTATGCGGGCAACTCGTAGATTTATGTTTAAGTCACATAAATTGGAGAGAAATTGGCTAATATCAAATGAATACAGTTAACGATATGTCTCGAGGTGTCTTTTTTGTTTATGAATACAAAACAAGCTCTGAAAATTGCAGAAGACGGCTACGCACCATTATTTAAAGCCACAGACTTTTTACTAATAAATCTGTCTTTAGCAGTTATTGTCAATACGGTATTTGTTGATGAAACCGCAATCGATGTGGCAGCGGCGTTTTTTGTCACGACATTCTTTTTGTTATTCGGCGAGTATTGTCATTTATATCGTGTTCATGTACGTCGGCGCCTCGATTCTTCAATTGTTCGAATTGTTGCGACAGCCTTCTTTACTTTGATCGCAATGGAGATCGTAAAATATAACGTAGAAGACTTAGTCGGAAGTCAAATAAGTCACTTTAACAATGGCTTGTATTATATCTGGTTTGCTAGCGCTATGTTATCAACCATTCTAATTCGAGTTATTGCTTTTACGATCTATCGTTCGTGTTTTAAAAAGTACAAAAAGGTAAAGAGAATAGCGATTGTCGGGCTATCACCAGCAGCAATTGCTTTGGAGAAGCAATTGCTGATTTATTATAGGAGCCAGGACATAGAGATTGAACTGTATGACGACCGTAAGGAAGAACGGTTTGGATATATGATTAAATCTCGTTATGTTGGCACTGTAGATATTTTGATAGAACAAGCGCAACACAACCAGATTGATGAGGTTTACATTGCGTTACCTATGATTGCAAAAGAGCGAATCACTCGTTGTCTGACACTTTTATCTGATACTACCGTCGATACTTTTATGGTTCCCGATCTGTATAGCTATAACCTATCAGCATCCCAATTCAAGTCTGTTGGTAATGTACAAACGTTAAGTATCTTTGGTACTCCATTTGATGGGATAGGTGGAGTGATCAAGCGTATCGAAGATATTGTCTTAGCTAGCCTCATTTTGTTGCTTATTACGCCTGTTCTTTGTGCTGTGGCAATCGGAGTCAAACTCAGTTCTAAAGGTCCCATCTTGTTTAAACAAGATCGTTATGGTCTGGGTGGAAAAAAGATCAAGGTATGGAAATTTCGCTCTATGAATGTGATGGAGAACGGGGACGATTTTAAACAAGCAACGCATTCAGACCCAAGAGTGACAAAGTTTGGTGCGTTTATTCGCCGAACATCTTTAGATGAGCTTCCTCAATTCTTTAATGTCTTACAAGGTTCAATGTCTATCGTAGGGCCAAGACCTCATGCAGTTGCTCACAATGAGCAATATCGAAAGATTGTCTCTAACTATATGATTAGACACAAAATCAAGCCAGGTATAACAGGTTGGGCACAAATTAATGGCTATCGTGGAGAGACAGAAACCGTCGATAAAATGAGTAAACGGGTTCAGTATGACATCGTTTACTTACAGAGCTGGTCGCTTTGGTTGGACATTAAAATAGTGTTTCTAACGGTATTTAAAGGGTTTGTTAGTGAAAAGGCGTACTAGCCTACTAAGTATCAGCGCTGTAGTTTTATTTGGTTTTGTTAGCCAAGTTTGTCATGCAGAGCTTACTCCCAAGTCGCATATCTCAGTAGCGGGTATCGATGTCCAGTCAGAAGTTGGCGCTGAGTATGGTCAGGATTCAAATGTGACATACCAAGTTAACCCTATGAACGAGATTGCATCAGCTTACACCAAATTAACACCGTACTTGCGTGCAGTAGGCGAGCGTGGAGAGGACCGCTATGTGTTGGTGTATTCTGGTGATTATTCACGCTACGACAGTGCAAGCGATGATGATTACACCGACCATTTTTTAATGTTTCGATCTTCGTTGAGGTTCGGGCTTAAGCACGGTCTTGATTGGTTTATCCAGCAAGATTGGGGGCATGAAGAACGGGGGACAGAGCTAACGGAAGGTTTCAATCCTACTCAGTTTACGTCTTTTGGAGTGAATACACCGTTACAAAACCGGTTCTTAAATAGTGAGATACGATATAGCTATGGTGCGCCTGAGGGGCGGGGGAAATTAGACCTTGCGTGGCAGGTTAAAGATATAGCGTTTGATGAGTTGGACGAAGTTCAAAGCGCATCCAGTGACTTCTACCATTATATAAAGGAGCAGGAATGGAACGAAAATACTATAACTGCTGAATTGTTCGACCAGTATTCATCGCGGACTCGTTTTCGATACAGTCTAATTAGTAACCTACGAAGCTATGAAGCGAATTCGGCTAAGGATTCGAGTGAACATTATGCGCTTATCGGTTTGAAGTCCCAAAGAACGGGAAAGCTGTTAATAGAGACTGATTTAGCTTGGTTGTACAAGCGTTTTCCGAATAACAGAGAGGCACAATCGTTCAGTGGTTTAAATTGGGACGCCAATATTAACTGGCAACCACTCAAGCATTCGAAGTGGTCTTTATATGGTTGGCGTAGAGTCAAAGACCCAACGGAAGAAGGTGGTTATATTCTTAACACTAAGGTCGGTCTATCATGGGAACATCATTGGTGGGTCGAGAGGTTAAGTACTACGGTTGATTATGGAAGAGAAGTCGATGACTATCGGGTAGAACAGAATGATAGAAAGGATGATCTAGACGTTGCGTCAGTCACGTTAGGATATGATTTTCGGCCTTCTATTAGGCTTGAGTTGAACTATCAGTTCGCCCGCAAACGTTCGAGCGAGGATGAAGTCGTGTTTTTCATCGGAGATAACTCCCAATCCTCGGTGAGTCGTAAACTTGGCTATGACAAAAACACAATTGGATTGGCACTAAAGGTACAGATCTAGAGATGAAAAAAATAAAGCTACTGTTATTAGGTTACTGTGTGTTGATGGGCTGTATTAGTTTTGCTGCAGCCGCAAACACGATAGCACCTGAAAAAGAAGTGAAAAATACTACTTCCATGACTCTTGAAAATAGCCATCATCCGGCTAACAGTGAGACTCGAGAGTACCTTTTGGGGCCAGGGGACCAGATACGAATCTGGGTGTATGGGGAGAAAGAAATGTCGATGTCTTTAAAGATAGGCAAGCGTGGTGATATTAATTTTCCTTATATAGGTCGAGTACAGCTCTCAGGACAAACGACAGACTCGATAGAGCATGATATTGAAACTCGTTTGAAAGCTGGGTTTATTCGTTCGCCAATGGTGACCGTTACTATGGAAGGGTTCCGTAAATTTTACCTTCTTGGGGAAGTTGAAAACCCTAATGGCTACGAATATGAGCCCCAACTTACTGTAGAACAAGCGATTGCTATGGCCGGTGGCTTCACTGATCGGGCTGATAGAGGTGATATTAACATTCGCCCTTCAGGGAAAAAAGAAATGATAAAAAAAGTCGAGATGACACACTCTGTCTATCCCGGCGATGTTGTTATTGTTGAGAAGAGCTTTTTCTAAGGTGATAAAAGTAATGGTAGAACGTGGTAAACCTTTAGAAAGTAACGTTAACTTTGCACCGTTTTTGGCTGCTCTGAAAATTCATGGGCTTAAGCTATTGCTGGTTACAGTAGTTGTAACGGGGTTAAGCCTGCCAGTGATTTGGTCGATGACGGCTAAGTATGTCTCGACTGCGACAGTATTGATTAAAGCGCAATCGGACAATGTCTCTCCGATTGATCCGATCGAAGATTATGACTCTGCTCGCTCACAGTACTATGAAACGCAATTTAACCTAATGCAATCTAGAGTCGTGTTGGTTAAAGCTGTTGAAGCGTTAGAACTGCAACAAAATGAAGAGTTTAATGGTTCAACGTTAACTGGCAATGGCGATTGGACACTGCCTCGAGAGCTACGCATTAACCATGCGGTTAAAGAGTTGAAGCGACACCTAACATTTACTTCAGTCCGCTTAACTCAATTAGTTTATGTGTCTTATGAATCTACGAACGCACAACAAGCTTCAACAATCGCAAATGCAGTGGCACAAGCTTTTATTGATTATACGGTGGAGCAAAAAATTGCTAAAATCCAGCAAGCTAAACGATGGAATACGCAACAGCTAGGTGTACTCAAACAACAAATTAGTCAGCAAAAGAAAGAAATAGACGCATTTTTGCAAAGCGAGGGGTTACTGACCTTCCGAGGTGTTGATGGTTTTGAAACAGAAGAACTTGGGATTATTACCAATAAATTGGCGGATGCAAAAGAGAGGCGCTTAGCTGCTCAAGCTAATTATGAATTGGTGAGCCAATATATGAAAGGTGATACAGGGACTCTCACCTCGTTGCCTGACTTCTCCTCCCACCCTCAGCTACAAGATCTTAGAATTGCACTTATACAAGCAAAACGGAAATTATCAGATCTTAATCGACGATATGGACCTAAACACCTTAAAGTTCTTGAGGCCAATGCTGAAATTGAGGTGATTCACAAGCAAACTGTACGCCTGCTTGATGAGCTAAAATTAGGGCTTCAGCAAAAATATCAAGCAGAACTTATCAAAGAAAATCATTATAAAGCGCTCTTAGCTCTGCATAAAAAAGACTTCTTTGCACTTGCAGATAAGCGTGATCATTATGATGGCTTGATGGCAGATCTTACTCAAAAGCAATCGCTGTATGAGCAGCTTTATCTGCGTACTACTGAGCATACTCTTAATACGACGTATAGAGAGCAAGATGCACGAATTTATGATCCCGCGGTGGCTAGTGAGCGTCCAGCGAAACCCAACAAGCCATTGTTAGTCGTGATGATAAGTATTATGACAATGCTAGTTAGTGCTTTGGTTGTCATTATTCGAGCAGCCACAAAGCAAACAATAACAACTCTTGCACAGCTGGAAGCAAAGCTTGGATTAATTCCACTAACTGACATGCCTTCATTTACAAGTGAACCGATGTCGACATGGATGTTAGGTAAGCAAATTCGTTCCAACCAATATGCCAACGAGATCGGAAATGGCGCTTATACCGCATTATCTTTAGCTCGCCCAAGTAGTCAGTGTGTCGGTGTCGTATCGTCATACCGACAAGAAGGTGCAACGACGACGGCGTTATTATTAGCTGCTGCGGTCAGTGAAGTGAAACCAACTTTACTGCTTGATTTGGATTATCGTGGAGAAGGCGAATTTACAAGAGATATTATTGCGGACAGTCACTGCAGTTCCCCTAAGTTTAACGTACAGGAAGAAATTGCTGGGTTTAGTCATTTGGTGTTTAGCCAATTGAGTTCGGTACAAATAGGTGATGAAAACAAGTCTTCATCATTACAAGAAGCACTACAACTCGATATTGAGCAAGTCATTATGCCAATATCACAGGGATTGTCTTATATCGCCCCTGGTACCCTGGCTGAATCACCATTAACTTTTTTTGCTCGCCCAGAATGTGAATCTGCATTGTTGGCACTTTGTCAGCGTTTTGAATCTGTCATCATAAAGCTTCCAGCTCTGAATGATAGTAAGGATGCACAGCTCCTATTGCGCTTTTTGGATAGCTTGATTGTCGTGGTCAAATCTGATCAACATACGGCGAATGAAATAAAGCATCAACTAAATAAGTTGTCGCCGTTGTTGGACCAGCGAGCTTTTGGAGTACTCAATCAAGTGAGTGATGACCGAGTTGTGGGTGAAGAGTCTCTGCGTTTTATTGCTCAAGGTAGTATGGATTTACTCAATATCGAGGGCTCTTAGTGAGCTTGCTTAAAAGCATTTCCACTATTGCGACATCATCGATATTGTCTCAGTTAATTGGGGCTGGTTCGATATGGTTGATTTCGCATTGGTACGGGATGTCGGAAGTCGGCTCATACGCGTTAACGTACAGTATTGCCTTAATCGGAGCACAAGTTTGTACGTTTGCATCACAGCTGCTATTGCCAAAACAACAGAGTAACGAGCTAGGGCAAAATGTCTCTTTTTGCTTGTTATTTAGTGTTTGTGCGTCGGTCATTTATTCTATGGGCATTGCATGTTTGTTTGACCGTCCTATTCTTCAAACTCTGATGTTAACGTTGGCACATGCATGGGTTTTGATCTCTGAGAATCTACTGCTGAGAGTTCAAAAAATGAAGTCACTAGCTTTACAGCGAACATCGATTTCGATGTTAGTGTTGTTACTTATTGCTGTCAGTGAAGACTTGAGTGCATTCTATTGGGCTTGGGGAGCATCGTTGCTAGTGTGTATGTTGCTATGTATTGGTTACTCTCTACCAAGAAACGTGATGAATCTACAGCAATTCTCGCTTTCATCCTTGTCACTGTTTTTCCGTAAGCACAAACATCATATTGTCAAAGTTGGGAGCGCTGAGATTTTGGCGATGGTGAATAATAATTTACCCGTTATCCTTATTAACGTGTGGTTCAGTCCTGTTGTAGCCGGTTATTACGCCGTAGTTAGCCGATTTTGCTTAGCGCCTATTGTTATCATTGGTAACGCTGTAAGAAACTCTATTTTTTCCACTTGGTCTGTCGACTTTAGACGCAATCAGTTTAATTACGCTGAATTTTCCAAGGTGCGCCGGTTACTCTTTGCTATGGGGACTACGGCGGTGCTTGGAGTTTTCATTTTCTACCCCATAGTGATGCAATTAGGGGTTAGCGCTGAATGGGTCGCTTCAGTGCCAACTTCTCGCTATATGCTACCGTATTTGTTTATGGCGCTAGCGGTGTGCCCATTGACCGTTCTTGAGTTGGTTTATGGCTCTCCCAAGTATTTCCTTCGCATTCAGCTTGAGCAACTTATGGTGGTGGTATTGGCTTTTGGTGCGCTGCCATTTTTTATAAGTGATTATGCATACTCGGTTATTGCCTTCGCCCTACTGTCTTCTATTCGATACCTGTTTATTTATTTTGAAGTGAATAAAACGGCTGTGCGACTTCGTCGAACGATGGAGGTTACTTGAAGATAAATAATGGTCTGTTTTTGCAGGTATACACGTTTGTAACGTTAGTTGCTTGTGGGCTAGTACAGTATCTGACTGGTGTCGGCGCAGTGCTTTGGCTGCCATTTGTTGCTGCCTTTGCGATGGTTTTGTTGCTATTGATGCAAACCAATTATGAAGCGGTTAAGTTAGATAATATAGAAACAGTACTCACATTGTTGTTGGTGGGGGCCTATACGTTGATCTTAGCGTCGACAGTTCTACAAAATGGGCTGACGGTGACCATTGTAGGTTGGAAGAACGAACTTGCATTGTCGCTTATTTTTCTATGCTTACTATTGGGGTTTATCCGAGAGTCGCAGCTTTACCGCGTGGTGCAGATGCTATATTGGATTTTCTATCTACAATTCCCAGTTATCTTGTATCAGATTTTAGTTGTTGTCCCACAACGTGTCGCTTTGAAAGGTGAATTTGAAAAGTGGGACTCTGTGGTAGGGACTTTCGGTGGTGACCCTATGGGCGGGGGAAACACGGCAGCATTAGGGTTATTCTGTTTACTTGTCATGCTCCTTAAATTGTCTGAATTTAGGCATGGTGTAGTTAGTCGGCTTAACATGATACTACATATTGTTGCAGCGTTTATTTTGTGTGTTCTTGGTGAAGTTAAGTTCGTCATTTTGCTTGCTCCTATACTTTTAATTTTTGTTTGGCTGTGCCCTAGTTATGTTTACGGCGTTAGGCAAAAGGATATTAAGAAAGTGCTTCTTATGGTCTGTACCATGGGGTTGTTAGTTTTATTGGCAATAGTTGTCCTTGCTGCCTCTTACGCAACCGCTTTTGATACCGACCCTGACCACAGTGCTTTAAAGGTGTTTTGGGATTCTTTAGAGTATATATATGACTCAAATTACATCTTACCAACGGGAGAGTTAGGGCGGATGACCACGCTATTTTTCTGGTTGGATAATAGTCAGCTTTATGGATGGTCTAACGTGTGGTTTGGTTATGGGTTAAATGCAACCAACCACGGTAGTTCGGTAGCTCCAGGTTTCTTGAATCAAATATTTAATGTCCTTCTAGATTCTACGTCACTAAGCATGATGTTGTGGGAATTTGGCGTCGTTGGGTTAGTCCTATTTTTATGTCCAATTTTATTGGCGCTAAAGGTGTCAATGCCCAAGGAAGTGCTAAAACGTGAGCTGTTATCGATGCAAGACATTCAATTGCTCTCTTGGCAACCTGCATTTATTGCATTTAGTTTTGCAGGTTTATTAAGCTTACCTTACAGCCAAATTTTAATGTTGGTGCCTATGTTGCAGTTCCTTTTCTATTTTTCACTTGGCGGAAGTCTAATCATACGTAAGACTGTTATTCAATCGGGGGCAAGGTTATGAGTTCTTTACCTAGAGTCACCGTGATTATAAAAACACTCAATGAACAAGGTGGTATTGCTGCGACGATTAAAAGCGTTCAAAGTCAGCTTAAGAATTATCAATATGATGTCATTGTTGCCGATAGCTTATCTGATGATGATACGCAAAAAATTGCGTTAGAGAATGGCGCTAAAGTCGTGACGTTAATCAACGCTAATGATCGTTGCTGCGGCGTAGGCCATCAACTTGGCTATTTATACAGCACTGGTGACTATCTATTGTTATTGGATGGTGATATGCGTTTACAAGACGGATTCATTGATGCGGCGATAGCATTTCTGGAAAAAGAGCCGACTTACGCCGCGGTGGCGGGGACGGTTGAAATGGATGAAGCGAATAGCTACGAATTTAAATCTCGCCAACAAAGGCATCACAAAATATACCCTACTGGTGATTGTAGTCATTTAGCCGGGGGAGGGCTGTATCGGGCGAGTGCAGTCAATGATATCGGTTATCTTACACATCGCACATTGCATGCCTATGAAGAGGCCGAGCTTGGTATGAGACTCGAACATGCTGGTTACAAATTGCATCGTTTGGATACCCCGTTTTTCCATCATACTTCTTATGATATGCCGACGTTAACGTTACTGCGCTACCGATGGAACCGTGGTTATTTGTTTGCGTCAGGCGAATTGCTAAAGAGCGCGTTTGGTAAAGCGTATTTTCGAAAAGCTGTGAGTGTGGTGCGTAATGAGCTGATCTTTGCTTGCTATCTTGCTTGGTTAATTTTGGCCTTGCTGGTGGGTAATGTTTCGTTGTTGACCATTAGCCTGTTGCCATTGATGCTTTTCTTTGCTGCGAAGGCGTTTAAAAACCGCTCAATAAAGGACGGTGCGCAGAGCATTATTAATTTGACAGTATTTTCAGCCGGATTGGTAAATGGTTTGTTGTTGCCCATTAAAGACCCAAATCAACCACCGTCACATAAAGTGTTAGAGCGAGATGTGTCATGAAAGTATTGGTGGTGAATAAGTTTTTTTTCTTAAAGGGGGGCGCTGAAACGGTCTTTTTTCAAGAAAGAGAAATGTTGATGGATCGAGGGTTTTCGGTTATCGACTTTTCAATGGCTCACAATGACAACTTGGTATCTGATTACAGTGCTAGTTTCGTCAATAACGTGGATTATCACGCTAATGCTACTTTACTTAGCGCGTTGAAAACGGCAATGCGGTTTGTGCATAACATAGAGGCGTGTGAAAAGCTTTCTGAGTTGATTGCTACCGAGCAACCCGATATCGTTCACTTTCACAACATTTATCACCAGCTGACCCCCTCAATTATCAAGGTTGCTAAACAAGCCGGATGTAAAACGGTACTCACCGCTCATGATACTAAAATAGCCTGTCCTAGTTATACAATGTATCGTGATGGACACACCTGTGAAGCGTGTTTACAAGGAAGTGTTTTTAACGCTTTAAGATATCGCTGCCAACAAGGATCATGGTTTAAAAGTGGCTTACTTGTTGTAGAGGCTCTGTATCAATCGCTCGCTCAGAATTATCAATCACTGGATGTGATAGTTTCACCTAGCCAGTTTTTAGCCAATATCATTCGTCGCAAGCTCCCTAATAATAGAATTGAGGTCATAGTTAATGGCATTAACGAGAACGTTGATCAGCAAGACGTGGCAGATCATCGATATTTTTTATATTTAGGGCGGTTGAGTCAGGAAAAAGGCGTAGCGACAATGGTAGCGGCATACGAGTTGTCTAACCAATCGATACCATTAAAAATAGCCGGTACAGGACCACTTGCAGACTCCCTATCAGGGAAACAGAGTAAGGTCGAGTGGCTAGGTTTTAAAACGGGGCCGGATTTACATTTACTCATTAAACAAGCGAGTGCAGTTATTGTCCCTTCGGAATGCTATGAAAACTGTTCTATGTCAGTGCTTGAGGCTATGTCGTACGGGAAGCCTATTATCGGCGCTAATATTGGAGGTATCCCCGAGCAAGTTCGAGATGGAAAGGAGGGGCGTTTATTTGAAGCGGGTAATGCCCATGATCTTGCCAATGTGATGGATGAGTTTACGATACGGCCAGAGCTTACAAAGTACTATGGTGAACAAGCAAGACAACGCTTAGAGTCTCGCTATTCATTGAGAGCACATCATCAGCAGTTGGTCGATTTGTATCAAAATTTATTGGGTGAACAATCATGAAAGTAACCGTACTAGGGACGCGTGGTATTCCTGATGTATTAGGAGGAGTCGAAACTCACTGTCAGCACCTTTACCCTCTTATCGTTAAGCAAGGGTTTGAGATAGAGGTTATCGCTCGTTCTCCTTATGTCGCTTATAAAACGAGGAGTTATAAGGGGGTCGAGACCAAAGCACTGTGGGCTCCGAAAAAGACATCGCTAGAAGCTATTGTTCACTCGACTATTGCGGCATTTTCTACCTTAACGGATGGCTCGAATGTGGTGCATGTTCATGCGATCGGCCCTGGGTTAGTCGTGCCACTGTTACGTTTGATTGGAAAGAAAGTGGTATTCACCCATCATGGTCCAGATTATCAGCGTGAGAAATGGGGGAAGCTAGCAAAGATTGTTTTGAAGCTCGGTGAGAGTTTTGCCGTTAAATATGCCAATGAAGTCATTGTCATATCAGAGGTGATTAATGACCTTATTAAGCAATCTTATCAAAGAGATGATGCACATCTTATTTATAATGGAGTTAACCCGGCTAAGTCTCTGCCTGTTGATGTCGTATCATCTATATTAGATCGCTACCAGTTAAGTGCGCGAGGATATATTGTCGCGGTAGGACGTTTTGTTGAAGAAAAAGGCTTCCATGATCTTCTCCAAGCCTACGCAAAATCCAAGCTTGATATGCCGCTCGTACTGATCGGAGATTCCGATCATGAAAGTGAATACAGTCGCTCATTAAAACAAGCAGCGAAGGACACCCCAGGCGTTATACTGACCGGTTTTCTCAAAGGGGAGGAACTACAAGTTGTATTTTCTCAAGCTAAGTTATTCGTAATGCCTTCTTATCATGAAGGGCTGCCTATTGCACTGCTAGAAGCGATGTCATATTCCTTACCTGTGGTGGTTAGCGATATTGCGCCAAACAGTGCGGTTGGACTTGAATCTGATTGCTATTACCCAGTCAAAAATATAGATGAATTATCACAGGCAATAAAGAAAAGGAGTGTGCTGCCTCTACAAGACTATCAACACTTTTTAGAACGATATGACTGGCATAAAATCGCTGATCAAACGGTGAATGTTTACAATAACATGTTGGGAAGCAAGCGTGACTAATCGTCTTAATAAAAACAATGATACGGATGAGCCTAATAAGAGCCGGGCTGTGACTCAATTTTACCGAGTTTTACAGCAAGAAACGCAACAAAGCTTGAGTGAAGAACAAAGGCAAGCTATTGAAAAAGCAGTTAATCAAGTTGGCTTAGTCGCAAAACATTCCGTTGATATCCGTAAAAGCTTTCCTTGGTTTGGCAAGCGCTATTATGTCGTGCTGTTGAGTGGGCGTGATCGTCGTACAGCAGAGCGTCAAGGTGAGTCTAAATGGTTAGTCTATGCTACAACGGTATTGCTAACTACCTTTGTCCTTGCGGGGGGGATGCTCGCTCTACTGGCATTGTATTTGTTAAAGTCTGCACTGGGTATCGATCTGTTCGAGAGCTTTTCACTAGGTATATGGGACTGGTTTCAATCACTATAAGGGTTGAACTTGAGTGATAAATGATAGGAAATAAACAAGTGAAAAAAGTCATTAACTGGCAGTGCTCATGGCTATACCTATTATCGTTAGCATGCTTTGTTACCTCATACGCCTATGCTGACGAAGTAGGGGATAAAGTGACGTCAATCACGGCACTCAATACGCCTATCTCTAATCCAGGTATGGGGGTTGAAACGTTTCACGACGGGTGGGGTACCGTATTAACTCTTGAGCAATATCCTGTCTCGGGAATGGGATACTACCGGTATTATTGGAGTGAACTTGAGCCAAGCGAAGGTGAATACAACTTTTCTCTCATTGATGACTTGCTTGAACAGAATGCCAAGCAATCAAAGCGAGTAGCTTTGCGTTTTATGACACTTGATGAACCATTCTCAGGAACAAAAATTCCACAATGGCTCATCGATAAAGGTATCGAAGGGCAGTGGGTTGAAAATGGAAAAACTTTCGTAGCCGATCTCGATGACCCAACTTATTTATACTATGTAGAAAAATTACTTAGTGCTTTCGGGCAACGTTACGATAATGACTCGCGGCTTGCTCAGATTGACATAGGTATGGTGGGTTCTTGGGGAGAGTGGCATAACAGCAACTTTCCAGAGCTTGAACCACTATTTAGTAGGTATTCAGAACATCAGTTAAATAAGTTCGTTGATCTGCACTTTTCAGCATTCCCAAATACTGCAAAATTAATGCTTATCAACGGGGGGGATTCTTTCGCATACGCATTAGAAAAAGGTGCTGGCTGGCGTGCCGATTGCTGGGGCGATTGGCATAATTTTGGCCCTACTTGGAGTCATATGAACGATGACTACCCGTATCGAATTCAACAAGCAAACTCGCAAACACCAATATTTGATACGGCTTGGCAGCGCCAGCCGGTTAGTTTTGAAGTCTGTGGTGACATGCATGGTTGGCTAGCCACACAACATTACACAAGAGCTCAAGTGGCTGCCTCATTAGATTGGGCGATTAATCAGCATGCGAGTAGCCTAAACTTGAAATCGAAGCCAATTCCCGAACAGTACCGCGATTTGTTAGATAATGCGTTGCTAAAAATTGGATATCGCTTTCGAGTGGATACGATTCGTCATTCAGCTTACCTGTCGATGGGGAAAAACCTCTCTCTGGAAGCTCATCTTTTTAACGATGGAGTGGCACCAACATACCAACCTTATTATGCATATTATCGATTAGTAAACAGCAACGATCAGGTGGTTTCGTTTGCAAAAGATAGTACAAGTAGCGAAGCTTGGCTCCCTGGGGATTATAAATCTATTGCGAACTTCTCATTGCCGACAGATCTAAATGTCGGTCGTTATTATATCGAAATAGCAGTGAGTGAAAGTCGTGACAGTAAACCTTTGAATTTGGCAAATATAGGGAAACAGCCTGATGGTTGGTATCGGCTAAGTGAAGTGATCATTGAAGAGTAATGACAATTGTCATTACTCTTCTAATGCATGCTAGATAAGATGGTCTGGTTAGCCCTGATTACTCAATCTAATTCGCAGGCAACACAACGGCAGACGCTTCTTCCTCTGAATCTTCTTTGTCTTCGACTTGTTCAGCTACCCAATCAATTGTCTTTGTTAGATAGAGCTTATTGGTTTCAGTATCACACCAACTCTTCGACAATCCTCTTCGATTAAACTCGCTGCCAATGGCCGCCAATGTTTGGTTACTCGAGCGCCCGTAATACAAGGTGTCGCACAGTTGCAGGTTCGACATCGATTGTGGGTATGTGTTAACCGACGAGGAGTTCATGCTCAGTGCTTTTGATTGGTTATGAGTACATCCTGTTAGGCTCAGGAAAAAGAAAAGGATTAGCGTATTTTTCATGGTGTATCAGGTCTATTGCCGATGATTTGAAGACAGTATTGGCGTGTATGATTAGATTATTGTCAATTTTTTGCCAACTAGGGCGTGTTGATCTTTCGTGAGTGTTTTTTGAACAGCATGGTAAAGAGTTA